>JACDGR010000254.1 GCA_013821525.1 Actinomycetota bacterium | reverse complement strand
GCCCTGCCACACTGGCTCAACCACTACAACCGGACACGGCCACACAGCTCACTCGGAGGACAACCCCCGATCAGCCGCGTTCACAACGTACGTGGGCAGGACAGCTAGAGGGGCCTGAAGCTCGAGAGCAGCTGCGCGCAGAAGGTGTCTGCGTGGCTGCTCAGGCGGCGGCAGAGCAGCTGGAACTCGGAGAGCCCGCGCAGGACGAAGGTGTACTCGTCCACGTGGTCGCCGGTCGTGACGCGGAAGCTGTGGGAGCGAATGCCCCCGACGCTGACCGTCCTGCCGCCGTCGACCTGCCCGCCCGTCTGACGGGCGACGACGGCCATCCGCGCCTTCAGCTCGACCTCGACGCGCGCGAAGAGGGCCGGCCGGTAGGCCTTGAGGAGCGGGAAGGTCGCGACCTGGACGAGTTCGGAATCCTGCTTCGCGCCCGTCTGGCGCGGGCCGGTGGTGACGGCCCAGCCGGTGGGCGCCTCGAACGAGAATCCGTGGCCCTGGACGCGCTGGGCTTGCGGTGCGTGCGCGCCCGACCCACCACAGCCTGCGAGAATGCAGCCTGAGAAGATCAGCACAGCGAGGAGAGGCCCCTGTTTGGGTCGGAAGGCGCGGGGTATCAAGCGCGCGGCAACAAGGCGAAAGGATCCAAGGAGCATGGCCAACACGAAAGACAAGGTCTACGACGCGGCGGGAAACGTCAAACCGTACGTCGAGCGTGCGATGTCGGACGACAAGCTGCGCGATGACGTGATGAGCGCGTTCTCGACGGCGAAGGAGCTCTACAACGAGCTCGTCGGCGGCCGGAGTGCCGTCACGCTCGCAACGCGCGTCGCGACGGACGAAGACGTCCGCGAGCGGCTGAAGGACGCGATCGACGATCTGCGCAACGCAGCCGACCGGCTCCAGGGCAAGAAGGAGCATCACGGCCGGAACACCACACTGCTCGTCGCAGGTATCGCCCTCGGAATTCTGTTCAACCCGATCACCGGCCCCGAGACCCGCAAGTGGGTCAAGGACGCGATCGGCGGCGGGGACGACGAGTTCGGCGGCGACTACTCGTCGAGCACGAACGGCGGCAACGGCGTCTAGCGCCTGGGCCGGCTAGCCGCGACCGAGGTCTGTCGCGGGAGCGACGACCGTCGGTACGAGTGTTTGCATCAGCGCTGACGCCTTCAGGGGCGTCAGCGCTCGTGTGAGCGACGCCGGATCGAGGCCGTCGGCGGTCGAGATGTCGCTCATCCCGAGCAGAATCGCGCCGGCCTCGGGGGGCGCTGAGCCACCGGGGACGACGGGTGCCCACCCTGCTGCGACCGGGAACGGCAGGTCTTGCTGGTGCGCCCACGCGTCCAGGTAGGGCGTCGGGTCGACGGCACCGTCGTAGCCGAGGTAGAGCAGCGAGACGGGGTGCACCTCGAAGTGGAGGTGATAGGGCGTGCCTTGCCCGTCGCCCGTGTTGCCCATGAACCCGACGACCTGACCCGCCTTGACGTGAGCGCCGTTCGTCGCCGCCGTCGAGAAGGCTGAAAGGTGGGCGTAGTAGAACTGGTTCCCCTGCGAGTCGACGATCCAGAGCCGGTTGCCTCCGAGCTTGTTCCAGCCGACGGAGAACACTGTGCCGTCGGCGACCGCGACGAGCGGCTGGCCGAGCTGGCCGAAGATGTCGTCGCCGTGGTGATAGGAGACGTCAGCCCGCCCCGCGCCATAGGTGTCGATGTAGGAGGAGGGGCCGTAGACCGGGAAGACGTAACGCTTCGCCGAGAGCTTGGGCTGCAGGTGCAGGATCGCCGGCTTGCCTGACTTCACCCTGCCCCTGGGACGGTCGCGAGGTGCATCGCCCGTGCTCGGGTCGATCCCCGCCGCGGGCGTCGTGTCGGTCGACGAGGTCGTGGTGGTCGTCTCCGCAGGCGCAGCAGGTGGCGCAGTCTGAGCTGCCGCCTCCGCGAAACCGATCTGGATCTCGCTCCCTGCCGGGAGCCCGCCGTGGTCTGCGGTCAGGTGGATGTCGAGCTCGGTCACCGACCCGCGATAGCCCTTCACGCCGTCGGGAGCGGTGCGATCGATCGCCTGCCCGCCCAGCGTCAGTTGGCCCCAGTCTCCAAGCGCGATCTTCGTCCCGGCCGCCGGCACGCCAGCGACGACAAGGTTGGAGACCGTGCTGCCGAGCGTGTTCCCGCCCGCGCCGGAGTACCCCGTGCCGGCCGACGCCCGGGCGCTGACCGCGTTCGCGGTGATCTCGCCGTTGAAGATGGAGAGAGACGTCACGTCGGCTGCGGCCGTCGCGGAGGCGTTCGCCGTGATCGTGGTGACGGCGGTCGCGGTCGTCGAAGCTGCGGTGACGATGGAGCCGTCCGAGGGGTAGGCGAAGGAACCGCCGACCGCTGCCGCATTCGGCGGGGAGGCGACGGGAGCCGTCCCGGCGGCGTTCCCGGCAGGCGGCGTCACCTTGATCGCCCAGGCGCTCGCGGCAGCACCCGGCCCGTGCGCAGGCCCCTGTGCCTCGGCGGAGCCGAAGGCCAGAAGCGCAAGCGGCAGAAGCAGCACGAAGCGGCGCACGAAAACTGATTCTGCCAGCGATCGCCGCTCCCTCCGTGTTCGGGCTTCGTTGAGAATCATTCTCATCTATGCTTCTGGCGGATGACGAACAGCCCACAGCACGCCCTGACGCTGCCGCCGAACGCGCGCGTCACCCCGCAGCGCCGCGCGGTGCTGGAGGCGATCGGGTCGCTGCGTGACGGCTTCACGCTCGTCGAGCTGTACGACCGGGCGCGCGTGGCCGAGCCGGCGCTCGGGCTCGCGACCGTGTATCGGACGATCGAGCTCCTGCGCCGCACCGGGTCGATCAGGCCGCTCGAGAACGACGGCAGGCCGACCTACGTGCGCTGCCACGCGGGCCATCATCACCACCTCGTCTGCACGAGGTGCGGCGCGGTCGAGGAGACGGAGCTGTGCGCGGCGCCCTCGGCCGCCGAGCTACGTCGCAAGCACGGCTTCCGGGCCGAGGCGCACCAGGTCGACATCTTCGGCGTCTGCGGGCTCTGCGCGTGACGACGCTCGCCTGGGTGGCGATTCCGCTTGCTGCGCTGACGACGCTCTCGACGATCGGCGGCGGGCTCGTCGCGATCCGCGTTCGTACCGAGCTCGAGACGCTGATCGCGCTCACGGGCGGAATCGTCGTCGCGGTCGCGCTCTTCGACGTGTTACCGGAGTCCTTCGATTCCGTCGGCGACGGGCGCACGGTGACGTGGCTCGTCGGCGCCGGGTTCCTCACGTTCTTCCTCGCCGAACGTGCGCTCGTCCTCCACCACCGCGACGACGCCGAGCACGCACAGGCGCATCAACGCATCGGCATGCTCGGTGCGGCGGGCCTCTCTGTGCACAGCTTCATCGACGGCCTCGGGATCGGGCTTGCCTTTCAGGTAAACACGTCGACCGGCTTGCTCGTCTTCATCGCCGTGGTCTCGCACGACTTCGCCGACGGGATGAACACCGTGTCGTTCATCCTGCGACAGGGAGGAACCGTCCGGTCGGCGGCTCGCTGGCTCGCGCTCGACGCCGCCGCACCGCTCATCGGCGCGATCGTCGGCAACTCGCTCTCGGTCAACGCGCGTCACCTTGGCTACCTGCTCGCGGTCTACGCGGGCTTCTTCCTCTTCATGGGGGCGACCGATCTGCTGCCGGAGGCACACGCCCACCCGTCTTTCCGGCGGGTCGCGCTGACCGTCGCGGGGTTCGTTGCGACGGCCGGCATCGCCTTCGCCGCCTCGCGTTAGGAGACGTCGGCGCTAGCCGAGCTGTTTCTTCGCGAACTCGCGGAAGCGTGCGCGCACTCCCTCGTCCGGGCCGACCGGCTCGTCGCCGGCATAGCGCGGATCGGCCGCGACCTCCTCGGCGACCGCGCGCAACTCGTCGACGAGCGCCTGCTGATGCGCGGGTTCACGCAACAGCGCCTCGATCCACGTCTCGGTCCCGTCGTACTCCGGCACATCGTTCTCGACGAGCAGTTGACCGAGCAGGATCCCGACCCGGATGTAGGCAAACGTCCGGAAGGCGAGGATCTTGTGGGGCCCCGAGACCAGCGCGTCGATCTCCGGGTGATCGGCCTGAACCTGCGCGACGATCGAGCCGATCGGCTCGTCGACGAGTGGGATCCAGAGCTCGCCGGAGTCGGTCATGCCGGAAGTGTTCACGATCCGCGCCGCGCTCGCCAGGCGGTCTGTGCCGCCGTCAGCAGCAGCAGGCCACCGAACAGGCGCCGTAGCGTGGACTCGGCGAGGCCCTCGGCGAGCAGAACGCCCGCCTGGACGCCCGCGATCGACGCGATCCCGATCACGAGTGCCGCACGCACGTCGACGTTCCCGTAGCGCTGCTGCCGCCAGGTGCCGACGACCGCCGTCGGCAGGATCGCAAGCAGCGAGGACGCCTCCGCGTGGAGCTGGGTGAGGCCGAGGCCGAGCACGAGCGTCGGGACGAAGACGATCCCGCCCCCCACGCCGAACAGGCCGGCGAGCACACCGGCGAGCAGGCCGATCCCGGCCACGAGGACGAGCGTCATACGAGCATCCGCGTGCCGACCGCGGCGAGCAGGAGGGCGAAGCCGTAGGAGAGCTGGCGGACGGGCACGCGTTGCTGCAGGGCGGTGCCCGCAAGCACGCCGACGACCGCGGGGATGCCGACGATCGCCGCAGCACCGGGCTTCAGCTCGCCGTGCAGCCCGTAGGTGAGCGCCCCCGCAACCGACGAGATCAAGATCGCGGCGAGCGAGGTCGCGGCCGCCCGGCGCTGGTCGAAGGAGAAGGCGAGCACGAGCAGCGGCACGATCACGATCCCACCGCCGACGCCGAAGAGAGCGCCGAAGAACCCGGCGATGAGACCGATGGTGCCGAGCTTCGCGATCCTCACGGCGCTTACTCTACGAGCGTGGACGTGTTCGCTCCCCTGACCGCCGATCCGCCCGCCGCCGCGCTCTTCCTCGACGTGGACGGTGTGCTCGCGCCGATCGTCGAGCGTCCGGAGGACGCGCGCGTCCCGGCCCGGACGCGCGAGGAGCTCGGGCGGCTGGCCCAGAGCTACGGGCTCGTCGCGGCGATCACCGGCCGCACGAGCGCCTTCGCACGAGAGATCGTCGGGGTCGGCTCGCTCACCTACGCGGGCCAGCACGGCCTGGAGCTCGACTCCCGGGCAGAGGAATGGGCGCCGCACGTGCGCGCCTTCGCGGTCGAAGTTGCCTGGGACGACGTCGAGCTGAAGCCGCTGACGGCCGCGTTCCATTTCCGGAGCGCCCCGGACGAGTCCCGCGCACGGCGGGCGCTCGAGCCGGTCGCGGCGGCGGCGATCGCGGCGGGGCTCCGCGCGCGCTGGGGCCGGATGGTGCTCGAG
>JACDGR010000253.1 GCA_013821525.1 Actinomycetota bacterium | reverse complement strand
GCCTGCTCCAACTTGTGTCGCTGGCGCGCACAGCTTGGGAACGTCGGCACTACGTCCAGGTCGAACACATCGAGAGCTGGACCGGCACCCACTACCAAGCACGCGAAGAACGCGAGCTGACGCCCGAAGCTCCCCGCAATCTTCCAAACGTCATCGGTACGCCACTCTCCGGTGGCCCCCAGCTCGGGTTCGGGCTGGGGCTCGGCGTCGTCTCGCTTGCCGCCTTTTTTCCGCAGGTCATCTCCGCATCCGAGTCCAGCATCCGCTACCACCACCTTGACCACGCCGGCCAATTCCTCTACGGCACCGCACTCGGGGTCCTACTCGGATCGGCCCCTTCCATCTCGCGCCGTCTCGGTGACCGGCCCGGCCTGGGGGTCACGGCGGTGGTCGTCGTACCGATCGTGATGATGCTCCTGATGGTGCCCCGGATCTACGAGCCGTTGGAGCGCCATCCGCTCGAGCACGGCCTCTACCACGCGGGAATGGCCGCCCTTGGCCTCCTCACCGGGCTCGGTGCAAGCAGACTCGGAGTGGTCGCCGGCCGCCTGTCCGCATTCCTTTCGATCGGGATGGCGCTCATGTTCGCCGCCGCAATGAAAGGTGGATGACGATGGCCGACCAGCACGACGGAAACTCGGGATCCCTTTGGCCCTGGCTGGTCGGCGGCCTCGTCGGCGGGGCCGCGATACTCGGCCTGCTGATCGCCGCCTATGCAGTCGGCCACCGCCGCGGAGAACACCACCACCTCCCGGCAGCCGCGACACAGGCAACCACTCCAAGCACGACTACCGCCTCGACGTCAACCGCGGCGGCTCGGACGACACCAACGCCGCGCAAGCCCAGGCCCGTCACCGTGACGCCCGCGCTCCTCACCCGCGGCAAAGCGCTGTACCAAAGCGACGGCTGCTCCGGCTGCCACTCACTTACCGGCGCCCCCGGCGCAGGCCCTACGTTCAAAGGCCTCGCCGGAAGCCCAAGCCAACTTACAAACGGGCAAACGGTTTCCGCCGACGACGCGTACCTCGAACATTCGATCACTGACCCTGACGCCCAAATCGTCAAGGGCTACCACGCGGGCATCATGTCGGCCGCGATCGCAAACGCGCATCTCGCCACCAACCCAGCTGACGTCCGCGCCCTCGTCGCGTTCATCAAGACGCAGAAATAGTCACCTGTTTAAGGTTGTGATCGGACTGGAGCTTTCGGACCACGCCACGGTCACGGCGGTCAGATGTCGACGCGCCCTTGCCGGTCGCCCGCCGAACTCCCGTCCGCCGCTGTCGTAGGACCCGACTCCCCCGTAATCAGCCGCGCGCCGCGCCCGCGGGTCACGAAGCTGAATGCCCAGCGGGTGAGGACCAGCAGACGGTTTTGCAGCCCAATCAGATAAAAGATGTGGACGCTGAGCCAGATCAGCCAGGCGAGCATGCCGCTTGCTTGGATGCCCTTGATTTCCGCCACGGCGTGGGCTCGGCCGATCGTCGCGAGGTTGCCTTTGTCGACGAACCGAAAAGGCTGAGACGGTTCGCCCCGTATACGCCTCCGCACCGAACTGGCGGCGAAGCGGCCTTGCTGCATCGCCGTTGAGGCGAGGCCGGGCAACGCGAGTTGGTTCCCGGTCGCGTCGTGCACACTGACCATGTCTCCGAGCGCTACCACCTCTGGGTGACCCTCGATCGTCAGATCAGGTCCCACCGCCACTCGTCCCGTCTGGTCGAGCTCCGCGCCACTCGCGGCGGCGAGCACACCCGCCAGTTCACTGGCGAGGACGCCGGCCGCCCAGACGATCGTTCGTGCAGGTACGTGCTTGTTCTTGCCGTCCGGGCCTTTGCACACCACCGTCTGGTCGTCGAGGTCGACGACGGACGTTTCGAGGAGCACGGTGACCCCGAGCCGCTGGAGTGTCTGTGCCGCTCGTGCGGAGAGCCGTGGCGGAAATGTCGACAGGAGGCGTACGGCTGCCTCAACGAGCAGAACCCGGACGCGACGCGGATCCACCGAACGAAAGTCTCGAGCCAGCGTGTCACGCGCGAGCTCGGCGATCTGTCCCGCCATCTCGACCCCGGTCGGCCCGCCACCCACGACCACAAACGTGAGCCAGGCCTCGCGCCGCTTCGAGTCCTCCTCGACCTCCGCAGCCTCGAATGCCGAGAAGATCCGCCGCCTGACGGCAAGAGCGCTCTCCACCGATTTGATCTCCAGCGCAAACGGCCGCCACTCGTCGTGCCCGAAATAGGAATAGCGCGAGCCAGCAGAGACAATCAGCGTTTCATAGGGGATGACGAGGCCCTGCTCGCCGTTCTCAGGCGCGTCCAGCACCAGGCGCCGACGCTCGAGGTCGAACGCGCGCACGTCACCCATCACCACGCGAACATTCTTCTGCCGCTTGAGAATGACGCGGAGAGGCGTGGCGATCTCGGCCGGCGAGAGCGCCCCGGTCGCGACCTGGTAGAGCAGTGGCTGGAACAGGTGGAAGTTGCGGCGATCGACGAGCGTCACTTCGACTGGCGCGCGCCGGAGACTGCGCACGGCCTGAAGGCCGCCGAACCCTCCGCCGACGACGACCACCCGATGCACTACGTCGGCTTCGCTCATGCCTGAGACGTGTGCGAGACCTCACAGCGAATCGTGTCGTTGCCTTTGGTGGGGTCAGCGCCGACGCTGAGAACCTGCATAACGAAGCCGTCGCTCTCGCCGGCCTCACCAAACTCCTCGTTCCCGGCGAGGTCGATCACGTCCACTCGCATCTTTGGTCTCGAAGAAAAACAGCTGGCACTGATCTCCCCTGCTGATCTCGTCCGCCTGGGCTTCCACGAATGCATGACTGAGTTCCTTTCTGTTCCGGCGTCCTTCAGGCCAGAGCCACCTTGGAAGCGAGGAACGATGCAACGATGCTCGCGCACCGTTCGGTCAGTCCACAAGCCTTAAAGGCCTGTCCTGACTCGTAGCGTCGTTTCGACATTAGGTCTTACCACCGCTGTGCAGGCGTGACGGCCATAGGAAACAGGAACGAAAGCGCCGGGATAATGCGAGTATGACGGCCCAGTCTACAAGCGCTCGGTCGTCATGATCCTCGACCCGTTGACATGACAACCGTCCTCCTCGGGTCCTGCGTGCAACCGCGATCCTGCCCGGCTCTTCACCGCGCAACGGCGGCTGCCAATTGCCGTCATCGCTTACCCGGGCAGGCTGAGGCAGTGTAGTAAGGTCGAACCAGGTTTCATCCTCTCGCGTATAGGAAGAGATCGTGTTCGTGCAGCTTCTAATGGCCAAAGGTTTTCCGGCGTCGGTTGGTCCGGAATACAACACTCTGATGGCCCTATCGGCCGCAATCAGCCTCTTGCTGATTGTTCACCTCGGTTGGCAGCTCCTGAACGGGAAGCCGATCGTCCCCGCAGGCTGGGTGGCTGCATTCACGGCACTCGGAGCGGTCATGGCGTTTCTCGGAGGCGTGATGACCGTCACCTGGCCGTTGAAAGAGGTCGCGCCGAACTGCTGCCAGCAGGACAACATCATCTTTGGCGAGCCGATCCTTGGATTCGGTGTGATGCTGTTGACCGCCGCATATCTTCTCTGGCGGACAAGTAGATGGTGGTCAGCTCACCATGCAGTTGGTAGCTCAGGTCAGCCAGCGGCTCGAGTTGCCCCCGACGACCCGATAGCTGACGAGGCATTCATGGTCAAGCTCGCGGTCGTCCTCCAGCCGCTCTCCTGGTTCGTGTTTGCGTTAGGGCTGGCGCTGATCTCCATCGCTTTCGCCGGCGTCCGCTTCAAGATTTATGCGGCGCCACCGAGCGAACCTATCTCTGGCGTTGCCTCCGGACACCCTTATGTCGAAGCGATCTTCATCTCTATTCTCTATGCCCTGATGGGAATTGGAGCCGTGTTCCTTCCTTTCTTCCTGAGGACGATGAGTCGAACGCTGGCGAAAGTCATTGGTGCCGCCTGGCTCATTTCCGGTGTTGTGTGGTTGTTCTTCGCCGCACTGAACTACTACACGCACATTGGCTCGCTGGTCAAACACACCGGCAGGTTCTAGCCTAGGCCTGTTCGCCCGCCAGGCCCGACGCTGTAGGGGTGAAAATCGTGATCCAGCGTTCGAGCGGGTCCTGCGATCGACGTTCGTCACCCGAGCGCCGTCGTGGCGAACGGATGGATCTAGCTAGTCTTCGGCGTTGCGGCGCGTGTCGGCGAAGACGATCCCGGGGGTACGGGTGCCGAAAACTCGATCTGCCTGCAAACCGGCTACCAATCGAATAAATGCACCCCACGGGCTCACGGGCTGATCCGGCTCCACGAGGGAACTATGAGAAAACGCCTCTGATGCGGCGACCTCACGGTTAACGCACCGAGAACGATTGTTTGCGAACCACAGATGAGATCATCGTGTTAACCGAGCCTGATGAGAAGGCGACGTGGCTCGAGGCCAAGCTCAGCGAGAACGCGCGAGATCGCTTCTCGATCCCCGTCACACACCTCAACGCCTGTTAACGAAACGAAGCGTCCCACCGAAGACCGACGCGAAAACCCCGCGCATGCCAGACTTCCCTGAGGATCCCAAGTGAACCGGACGATCCAGGGCTTCCATCAGGACGACGCCGGCGACTGGGTTGCCGAGCTTGCTTGCGGCCACGATCAGCATGTTCGTCACCGGCCTCCATTCGAGCAGCGGCCGTGGGTGCTTTCGGCATGCGAGCGCGAACGACACATCGGAGAGCAGCGGGACTGTCCCCTCTGCGAACAGGGCGTTCTGCCGGCGAGAGTTGTCTTCCTCAAAAGCAGTCCCGACTGGGATCAGATCTCCATGCCCGCCCCGTTGCGTAACGCTCACCGGCTCAGCGACTACAAGTGGGGACTGCTGCAAGTCGCCGAAGGCTCGCTGCGCTACCTATCGCATGACCCCGCGATCGAACGAGTGGTCGCCGCAGGAGAAAAACTGGCCATTCCCCCCGGTGTGGCGCACCACGTCACGCCCTTAGGGGTAGCCCGGTTCAGAATCGACTTCTTCAGAATCGCGCCCGCGAGTAAGGCGGTCACGGGCGGCGAAACGGCATGCTTCGCGCACCTAACTTGTCCTGCGTGCGGCGTCGTTCAGGACGGCAGCCAGCATCACCAGGACTGCTCGCTGCAGGCGCCCGTACACCACTAACGCTCAGCTGAACTGACCGGCCCCCGTTTGTCGGTCCGGTCGTTTCGAGAGTCTTACTGCCCAGTCACGGGCAAGGAGGACAATCGGAGCGATGGGACATGCGAGACGCCGGCATACGCCGGAGCAGATCATCAGGAAGTTGCGGGAGGCCGACCGGCTGCTCGGCGAGGGCCAGGAGGTCGCCGTGGTGGCGAAGCAGCTCGAGGTGTCGGAGCAGACGCTTCA
>JACDGR010000252.1:690-5402 GCA_013821525.1 Actinomycetota bacterium | reverse complement strand
GACCGGGATCGTCCGACCCCGCCTCCCGGTCTGCGGATCGATCGTCGTCAGGCTGTTGCCGTTGTCGTTCAGCACGTAGAGCCGCCTCAGATCCCAGGCAGGAGTGACGTGCTGAGGGAGCGCGCCGACGGCGAAGTGGTCGACGATGCGGAAGGTGTGCGGATCGATCACATCGACGCTGTTGCTCAGGCTGTTCGGGACGTAGACGAGCGGACGGGCGGTCCGGGCGGCGCCGTGGAGTTGCGTGTCGGCTGCGTAGACGTTCGTGACGCTCGCGAGCGAGGAGGTGTGCCGCACCGCCGCGGTGCGGTGCGACAGCGAGACGATCGCGTCGGTAGTGCCGTGCGTCGTGTGGCCCCCGAAGACGAGGACCTTGCCGCCCACGGTTGCGGCGGTCGTGTCCGAGAGCGGCTCCGGCAGCCTGCCCGCGAGCCTGATCTTGCCCGTCGTCACGTCGATCGCCTCGATGTGGTCGATCGGCGTGTTCAGGATTGCGCTTCGGCCGCCGACCACGTAGACCGAGTCGCCGAGTGCAGCACCTGCGGCGTGCGTCGTCGGAGCGGGCAGAGTGCCGAGCCGTCGTACGTGCACGGTTCCCGGCGTCCACTCGTACACGGCCGAGCTCGCGCTGCCGTCGGGCAGAGAGCCGCCCGCGATCACCAGCTTGCCCTTCGCCGTCGCGACCGCGGCATAGCGCACCGCGGCCGGCAGGCGAGCGACGACGTGCGCGCCGCCACCCGGGGTGAAGGCGACGATCGTGTCGAGCCACGCCGTGCCGGTGTACCCGCCGACGATGTACGCGGTGTTGCCGATCGACGCCGCCGACTGATCCGAGCTCGGAGCCGGCAGCCGGCCTGCGTCCGTTCCCGGGATCCGCACGATCCGATCCAGTTGGGCGACGCCGTCACCGCCGCCGAAGAGATAGACGTGTCCGCCGACGGCTGCCGCAGCCGCGTCGTGCACCGCTGCCGGCAGATGTCCGGACGTCGTTGCGGTCGTCGCGGTCGCGCGGATGATCTCGCTCGTCGAGGTGTCGGCCGCGGTCAGCCCGCCGAGCAGCACGACCGCGCTACCGGCGACGGCCGGGGCCGCGTTCTGCAGAGCGGCGTTCAGTCGGCCAGTCGAGGTCGCCGTGAGTCGCCAATCCGGTGCACGTGCCACATGGTGTGACGTGGTGCGGGCCGGCGCCGCCACCGTGAGGGCCGTCGCTCCGGTCGAAGCTTTCCGCGCCTGCGTACCGCAGCCCGCTGCGCTGAAGCCCACGACCGCGATCGACGCACACAGGAGAAGGCGGCACGGCACGGGGCCGATCGTGCCGAGCGCGCCCTGAACGACGCATTACTACGCCGCGGGCAGGCGAACCACGAAACGGGCGCCCGGCGCGCCGTCTGAAGCCAGAACCTCACCCGAGACCGACCGCGCGAGCCGGCGTGCCAGTGCGAGCCCCAGACCGGCTGACGGGCCGGAGCTGACGCCCGCGTCGCCGCGGGTCGCCGGCTCGAAGATCCGTTCCTCCTCGCCCTCGGTCAATCCAGGCCCGTCGTCGTCGATCGTGATCACGACGACGCCGTCTCCGCGGGCCAGGGACATCTGCACGCGAGTGCCCCCGTAGCGGCAGGCGTTCTCGAGGACGGGATGCACGATCCGCTCGGCCAGGTCAAGGTCGACCCCGACGCGCAGCCGCTGGCTCGGGACGACGACCAGCTCGATCCCGCGCTCGTCGGCAAGGGGCCGGCATGCGGCTGCCGCGGCGCTGGCGATCTCCGTCGCATCTGCGATGCCGCGCGGCCCGGCCTCCTGGTGAGCGGCGGCGAGCAACGCCTCGACGATCCGGGCGATCTGCCGCGCGTTGGCCAGGATGTCCCCGATTACCCGGCGGTATTCCTCGGGCTCGCGCGGCCGACGGAGTGCGAGCTCGGCTTCGGCGGAGAGCTTGGCCAGGGGTGTCCGAAGCTCATGCGAGAGCTCGGCGGAGAATCGTCGCTCGTGTCGCAAGCTGGCGGCGATGCGGTCGAGGAGTTGGTCGAGCGTGTGCCCGAGGCGCGTCAGCTCGTCGTGGGGCTCGCCGAGCTCGAAGCGCTTGTCGAGATCGTGCTCGCTCCACGCCTCTGCCTGCTGCGTCATCACGAAGACAGGTCGGAGTGCAGAACGGAGAAGCCAGGCGGCCGCGGCTCCCGTGATCGCGAGCACGCTGGCGGCGAAGATCAGCGACGCGAGCAATGCGGTACGACGGGTCTCCTCATACGGACTCAGTGAAAGTCCGGCCACGATCGTGCCGTACCGCACGCCGCGGGAGACGATCGGGAACGAGAAGAGGCGCTCGTCGGTGCTGCCCACGGTCACGAAGCGGCTCGGGCCGGAAGAGAGCGAAGCGGCGGCCACTGCGGTCTTCGCGCGAGCGTTCGGACGCTCGATCGCCCGTCCCCTTGAGTCGTAGATCCAGACTCGGCTATCGCCGAGCGGGTCGCTCGACCCTTCGCTCTGCTGGATGCGTCCACCCACGATTCGAAGCTGGCCGCGCTCGCTGTCGGCTCGTTGGCGAAGAAGCGAGCTCGCGCTGCCATCGGTGGAGGCGGCCAGCAGCACGTTGAAGCCGATGGTCGCGACTGCGAGCGCCAGTGTGACTGCCGAGAGCACGACGAGCAGGAGCCTCGTCCGTACGTCGCGCGCGGCGTTCATTCGATCGCGTACCCGACGCCGTGCACCGTCACGATGCTCGGCGCCCCTGCGTGAGGCTCGAGCTTGCGGCGCAGACGTGCCACATAGGCATCGAGCGTGTTGTCGCGCACACGCGCACCATGGGGCCAGCCGGTTTGCACGAGCTCACGTCGTCGCACCGCTTGCCCCGGCATCGCAACGAGCTTCGCGAGCAGACGGAACTCGGTCGGCGTGAGCGGGATGCGCTCGTCACCGACGAACGCCGCATGCGCGAGCGGGTCGAGGCGCAGCGCTCCTCTCTCGACCGTGTCTGTCTCACCCGAGCGGCGCAACAACGCGTGGAGCCGTGCGACGAGCTCGGCGAACGCGAACGGCTTCGTCACGTAGTCGTCGCCGCCCGCGCTGAAGCTGGTCACGCGATCGGTCAAGGCGCCCAACGCGGACAGGAAGAGCACAGGCGTCTGGACGCCCTGGGCGCGCAGCGCCTGGCAGATGTCGCGCCCGTCGGCGTCGGGGAGCCCGATGTCGACGATCAGGACGTTCGGCGCCTCGGGCCCGATTCGCTCGAGGAGCTCCGCTCCGGTACCGACGCCTGCCGCTTCGAAACCTTCCTCGCGCAGTCCGCGCAGCAGCACACCCCGAAGGTCGATGTCGTCCTCGACCACGAGCACCTTGGCCACGCTCGGAGCGTAGCGGCGTACCTACGGCTAATCGGGAACGCATTCAGGTGGGCTTCAGCCGTCGCGTCCTACGGTTCGCTTCGAGTCGCGTCGGCTAGGAGGAACCCTCATCGTGCTCGGGCGGCCAGTGCTCCTCGGAGCGTCTGGTAGCGCGTAGTTCGATTCCTCCGTCATGTCCATCGCACGCCCCGCGGTGGCGCCGGCGACGACGGCCCCGGCTGCGACGGCGGTTCCCTCCTCCGCTCGGCCGGGGCCAAATTGGGGCTCACACGCGGCAAGGTCGTCTTCAGCACGCGCGGGCTACACCGTAGGCATGACGATCACACCGACCGATCAGCCGCGTCCGAAGCTCCCGGGGCGCGAGATGTTGAACAAGGTTCCGGAAATCACGCTGTGGTTCTGGATCATCAAGATCCTGTGCACCACGGTCGGAGAGACCGCATCGGACTTCTTGCAAGGGAACGTCAACCTCGGCTTGACGAAGACGACGCTGATCACCGGCGCTGTGCTCGTCGCCGTCCTGGTCTTCCAGTTCCGTCTGCGCAGATACGTCCCGGGTGTCTACTGGCTCGCTGTCGTATTGATCAGCGTGGTCGGTACGCAGATCACCGACAACCTGACCGACAACCTCGGTGTGTCCCTCGTGATCACGACGACCGTCTTCACGATCGTTCTGGCACTCGTCTTCGCTGCCTGGTACGCAAGCGAGCACACGCTCTCGATCCACACGATCGTGACGACGCGCCGCGAAGGTTTCTACTGGCTTGCGGTGCTGTTCACCTTTGCGCTCGGCACGGCCGCCGGCGATCTCATCGCGGAGCGTCTCAGCCTCGGCTACTGGGTCTCCGCCTTGATCTTCGGCGGCATCATCGCGGCGATCACCGTTGCGCATCTCCGCTTCAAGCTGAACGCGGTGCTCGCCTTCTGGCTCGCCTACATCCTCACCCGGCCGCTCGGCGCGTCGATCGGCGATTACCTGTCGCAGAAGAAGGTCGACGGCGGACTCGGGCTCGGTACGACGGTCACGAGCATGATCTTCCTCGCGACGATCCTGGCAGTTGTCGTGTACCTCAGCATCACGCGGGTCGACCGCACCGAAGGCCGTGGCGAGGAGCGTCACGAACCGCACGCAGGCAGGCTCACGCCCGAGCCGGCCTACGAGGCCGAGTAGGAAAGCCGCTCGCGCCCCAGGGCTGGCGGCGCGAGCAGGTCTACGGGGCGAGTAGCGCGCCGCGCGCGACTTCGTCGTGCCCGGTCGCCTCGCGCAAAGCGCTGTTCAACACCGCGAGCTCCCGGGTGACGTCGGGCGATACCGATGCCGTTACGTCCTCGAGCACGCTCAGGAGTAGCTGCCGGCGCGTCTCCGCCCAGCGC
>JACDGR010000252.1:0-680 GCA_013821525.1 Actinomycetota bacterium | reverse complement strand
CGCTTGCCGCGCGCTGTGGCGGCGATCAGGATCGCGCGTCCGTCCGCCGGGTCGGAGCGGCGCTCGGCGAAATCGAGCTGCTCGAGCGCATCGACCGCGCGACTCGCAGTTGCCGGTGTGGTGTCCATGCGTGAGGCGAGGTTGCGCAGTCGGAGCGGGCCGACCACCGCGATCTCGATCAGAGCGAGGCGCTGCGTCGTCGTCATCGCTTCGTCGGGCTGGTCGAGACGACGGCTGATCCGAAGGATGATCGCGAACAGCTCGCCGATCTCGTCGAGCAGAGCTTCTGCGCGCGGGGCGGCGGGCGACATCGCACTTGACTCTAGTTGGGAATCGATACGAGTGGGCGCTAACCGCGGACGACCGAGACCTGTGCCCCCGCGCGCCTCAGCAGCTGCGAGAAGGGGCAGCCCTCGTCGGCGCGGGCGATCAGCTCCTCGAGGGTGTCGTCGCCGACTCCCTCGACCGACGCTGCAACGGTGACGTTCGACCCGACGATCTGATGGCCCTGCCCTTCGACCTCGTCCATCACGATCGTGCACGTGACGTCGAGGCGTCCCGGTGGCGTGCCGGCCTTGGTCAGCTCGCCTGAGAGCGACATCGTGAGGCAACCCGCGTGCGCGGCCGCAAGCAGCTCCTCGGGGCTCGTCTTGCCCTCGGCGGCGCCGACTCGCGTCGGC
>JACDGR010000251.1 GCA_013821525.1 Actinomycetota bacterium | reverse complement strand
TACGGATACCGCCCGGCTTGACGAGTGGAAATGCGGCTCGGGGTATCTGCGAGCGTTCCGAGCGGCGCTGACAGTAGCCCACGTCGCGGGGGCGGATGCCTCATCTCGACGCGCCCGCCCAAATGTTGGAAGTCATACGGCCTCTTGCAGAGGGCACGCAACTGGTCAGGAAGATCGTGCTGCTGCACGGGGTCCGGTACTGACGGCGTGTCGCAGTCGAAAGCACATAATGAAGGTTTCGATTTTTTCACAGGCAAGAAGGATACAATATGTCCACCCTGCGAAATCGGCGCTAGGGTATTATGACAGAGCGCGATCCTGTCGAGGTCTACAGCTATTGCACCGACACGCATACGTGGAAGAGCGGCTCGGGGTACCCACTCGCCAGTCGACTTATACTCACCGCCGCGCACGTTGTCTGCAGTAATGAGCAGCCGCTCGCCGCGATCAAAGTTCGTGAATCGGATAGCATACTGCGCGGAGGCACTGTCGCCTGGTACGACGCCTCAACCGACCTGGCACTTATTGAGATCGTCGATCCAGATTGGAAAGACCAGCAATGGGCCCAGCCAGTGCGCTGGGGCCGATTAGTGACCCAACAATCGATCCCGGCGTGCACAGTACGCGGGTTCCCAGCGGTGCTGGCCTCGCCCAATCTGCGCGATCGGCACGACGCTACGGGCCGCATCAACCCAGGAAGCCGCACAAAATCTGGTGAGTTCAGCCTCGACATTGACTATCCACCCGAGCCTTCGGATGAAAGTGGATCGCGTTGGGCTGGCATGTCCGGCGCGGCTATTCTTGTTAGCGGTCTAATCATCGGCGTCGCAGTAAAGGATCCGCCTGGCTTCGCCAGCCGACAACTCGTCGGCTCACGCATCGTCCGCCCACTCGCCGATCCAGAATTCTGTACGCTTGTTGCGCGGCATTGCGGACATCAGCCTATCGCGGAAGCGGTCGAACTGGACGGCATCTCAGCTAAACCGACCCGGCCTAGTTCCCCTGCAAGTCTCTTGCGCGCAGACGTCGCCCAAACTCGATTTCGTCAACGGCCCGAGCTTGAACTGCTCATTTCCTGGTGCCACAGCGATATTCTGCTATCCATTCGGCTCGTCCACGGGCCAGCCGGACAGGGCAAGACACGTCTCGGGCATCAATTGATCCAACGAATGCTTGCCGAAGGATGGGCAAGCGTCATGCTCAGTGACTACGCTACTCGTGAAGAAATCATGGTTCTGGCCCATGTGCGCGTGCCGACACTCGTAGTTGTCGACTACGCCGAAGCACGGTCAAGTCAGCTCGTAGATGTATTTGACGCACTCAACCGTGCCGATGCAAAGACCCGACTATTGCTCCTAACCCGGAGCGCTGGAGCCTGGCGGACGGACCGCATAGGCAACTCTCTATTGCTGGATGAACTTGCAGACGATCGGATTTTGATTGCTTTAACACCTCTTGAAGCAACCCTACAAGGTCGCCACGAGGCATGGACGGATGCTCTTGGGCCACTCGCCTCGACGCTCTCATCAGTTCTCCCTGGCGATTGGCCTCGTGTGGCCGCCAAACTTATGCCTCCAAAACTGACAGGAAAGGATTACCAAACCATTTTGGCGATTCAAATGAATGTCCTGGCAAGCCTTCTAGATGCCGCCGAGCCACTGCCTGAGCGCCCCCTCGTAGAGAATGAAGTGGTTCGGCTCCACGAGGTTCGCCACTGGCGGCGCCTTGCAGCTACATTCAATATTTCACTCGACTCAGCACGTCTGGAAGCGCTAATCACAGTGGCGACGCTCTGGGGTGCACGTACAAAGCCTGACGCCGAGCGGCTGATCACTGCCGCAATTCCCGAGATAACCGAAAATGAGTGCTTTCGTGCAGCAGAATGGATCCATACTCTTTACGGTTCTGATGTCAGCTACTGGGTCGGGCTGCAGCCAGACCAGCTGGCCGAACATCATATATCCACGGTTCTCCAGCCGCAAACCAAGTTTCCGAACCTGGCCGCAGCCACAGCGCGCGTTGTATCGCCGCAGCAGACAGAGCGCGGAATAGCTGTTCTGGGGCGGGTAGCCGCCCGCCATGCCACGCTTGCGAGCACCATCGGTGCCGTTCTGATCGCCGGCGGGGAGGAGACCGCAATAATCGCCTTCATGGTCGCAACTCGTATAAGTCGGCCAGATGTTCTTCTCCAAGAACTGGACGTGTTCATTTCTTGCGCAGATGTAGCCACTTTAACACGCCTAAATCGACTGTTGCCAGCAAATAGCCTCATACTCGACACCATTGGTGTTCGAGTCGCCGAGACGCTGGTCAGGATCTTGCGCGATCGATTCGACTTCGATCGTACTACATACCTGGCGGATTTCGCTGAAGCCGTGAACTTTCTAGGAGTTCGTCTTGGCCTTGCTGGCAAGGTCGCCGAGAGCTTGATGGCTGCTCAAGAAGCTGTCGAACTTGCGCGCGAGCTTGCTGTGGTTGAGCCCGCGAACCTAAGTAATCTGGCCACTACGATCAGCCATTTCGCTGCCGCTCTATCTAGCAGTGGACGTCGAGCGGAGAGCCTAGCCGCCATTCAAGAGGCCATTGATCTATACCGTGTAATTCTCGACGAAAAGTCGGATCCGTTAGACAGGATTGGTCTCGCAGGGTCGTTGGATAATCTTGCAGGTATCCTTCGCGAAACCAATCGCCCAAGGGACGCAATCAACGCAGCGCGCGAATCCGTTAACCTGCGCCGACAAATTGTCGCTCGCAGTCGCGACGCGGTAGAGTTTGAGCTCTCCGAACTGAAGGAAGGCCTTCGTCGACAACTCTCGTCGGTCGATCAGCAGGGCGGTGCGTGGGCGACTGCTCGAGCCGATGTGTACTCTGCTCCTATCTCAATCGAGGTCCTACAAGTACGGTTGCTGGCAGACCTTGCCTACTCGATAAGCCTCCTTTCCACTGCCCTCGCGGACGCCGATCAATTATCGGAGGCACTGGCTCCGGCACGCGAATCGGTCGCCTATTACCGCGGACTCATCGCATTCAACCGAGACGAGCACCTCCCAGGGCTTGCCCACTCCCTCAGCACACTAGGTCAGATTCTCGGTGATCTCGGCCAGCTCCCTGAGGCCCTCTCAGTCACCGAGGAAGCAGTTGACCTAGGTCGGGAACTCGTTGCATCCAATCGTAACCGCTGGCTGCCCTTCCGTGCGATGACGCTTCACAACCACTCTATTCGCCTTAGCGATGTTGGCCGCCTTGAAGACGGATTGGTTGCATCACAAAATGCCGTCGAACTGCGCAGGGAGCTCGTCGCACTCAACCGCGACGAGCATCTTTCTTCTCTTGCGAATTCGATCAAGAGCCTGGCCATTGACTTTGCCACGGCGGGCCAGCGTTCGGAGGGGATTGCCGCCGCGCAGGAAGCCGTGGAGCTGTGGACCGAACTCATTGATCGCGAGCCAGATCATTTCAATCCTGACATGCTGGCGGAGGCGAAGACACTTCTTTACGTTCTTAGGAGCAAGCTACTCTACAAGGCGCTGAGGTTTTACATGCGGACCTCCAACCGAAAATCGGTGCGTCGCTGACCTCTAAAGTGCCGGAGGATTCGATTAGAAGCGAGCAGGCGCAGGAAGTGAGCTAAGGCGTTCGATCTGCCCTTTGCATTGAACCTGGAGAGGCTACCTGCGACGCGCAGCGCACAAGGAACCACACGACCGCGACCGCCTAAACCGTCCAGCGCAGCCAAGTCATGTCGACCACAAGGGCCCTGCTGTTGGTTCCCGGGACGAGTCGTCAGCTCTCCGTCGTAGTTACATCTGGGCTCGGTTCGATGGCTATGACACGGTCAATGCAGCCGCGATGGGATCGTGGTCGGGATCTCGCCGGGTACCTGGGTCCTGCGGACGCGTGGAGCTACGCGTGGAGCGAACTGCTGCCTGGCGGTTTCTGACATGCCCGGTGTGCGGGCTTCATCACCCGAGAAACAGCACGGCACCAGCAATACACAGTGATCGAGGGCGATTCCTAAACCGTGCGTCGCAGGTTCGAATCCTGCCGGGGGCACATCGCAGATGGGAACCGGTCTGCCTCATCTGAAACTGGGCCTGGATCATCCGTTCGGTTGTTCGTCGCCTGGTGGATGGCGGCGTGGGCGGTGGTCTGCGCGGTGCTGACGGTGTCACCGGCGAGGGTGACGCGGTAGCGGGCTGTGTGCCGCTCCTTGTCGTAGTGGAGCTCCAGCCGCAGTGCCTCGAAGAGTTGCCGGGCCAGCGCCTCGGGTAGGGCGGTGATGTCCACGGCGCCGACGGGCAAGGTGTCGAGCAGGTCGATGTTGGGCTGGTGCTGCCGTTGTTGACGAAGCCGCCGGAGCACGCTGGTCAGCTGGTCCTGTTCGGTGGTGAGCTCGGCGCGGCGACTACTGATGTCGCGCAGAAGATCGGGGTCGGGGTCGTCGGTCATTTCCAGGATGTGCAGGAGTCGCCGACGGCGCTGCTCGACACTGTCGAGCGCCTTCTCAGCGGCTGCGACCCGTTGGGCATGCTCGTCCCGTTCGGACTGATCAAGCTGTTTGAGGTTGGCCGACAGCAGTTGCCGGCGGTAGCTGCCGAAGACGTGATCGGCCAGGAACTGGCTCAGGCCCTCGAGGAGTTCTTCTTCGGCGACCCAGAGACTGTCAGGGTGCCCGGCAGGACGTGTCTGGTTGCTTTTCGGGGCGCAGGCGTAGAAGGCTTTGCGGCGGGTCTTGCCGAACATCCGCCTGCCGCAGGCGGCGCAGAACACGTAGGAACGCAGCAGGTAGGAGCGTTTGGTCTGTGGGTGGCGATTCCGCCCTGGCTGGCTGCGGGATCGCTCGCGACGTTGGGTGACCTGTTGAGCGGCGATGAAGGTGTCCAGATCGACGATCGGGTCGTGGACGGGTCGTGAGGACCACACCCACGCTTCGACCGGATTCGGGCTGCCGGAACGGGTCTTCATCGCCCGCCGGTTCCACACCATGTAGCCGGTGTACTTGGGTTGGACCAGCACCTCTCGGACGCTGCCCGCGGTCCAGCGTCCGACGGCGCGGGTCATGTCCGGGGGGCTGGGTGGCGGGTTGAGTCGTAGGTCGAGGTTGAGCCGTTCGGCGATCATCTGGTAGCCGATCCGCTCGGCGATCCGCCAGGCATAGATCCGGCGAACGGTCTCGGCTTCGACGGGGTCGGGCACGAGCCGGGTTTTGGTCCGGGGTCCTGTGCGGCCCTTGCCGCGGTGGCCCCCGCCGCGCCCGGGCAGGTCCACTCCGCCACCAAGCAGGTCCAGGCCTCCTTGGCTGTCGTGGGCGGTGGTGGGGTGTGGCCCGTCGCTGTTGCTTCCGTCGAGGCGGACCTGGACGGGCCGGTAGCCGTAGGGTGGCTTGCCGACGTTGAAGCCTTGG
>JACDGR010000250.1 GCA_013821525.1 Actinomycetota bacterium | reverse complement strand
CGCCTCCTGCAGCGGCGAGACGGCGACCGCGGTCGCGTCGTGCCCGCCAGACGCGCGCGCCCGTCTTCCCCGGCACCAACGCGAGGAGTATCAGCAATACGCGCCGCAGGCCTGCAGGGCTGACGACCGTCGCGGGATGCCGAACGAGCGCCTGGCCCAGGTGACCGACCACGCTCGCGCGCTCTCCGCTCTCCATGGCATCGGCGGCCGCATGCATGTGCGCGGCCGATCTCGCGCGGCGAGGGACATCTCTCGACACGTCGGGCGGTAGGAGCGCCTCGACTGCATCCTGCAGGGCGAGACGATGCCTTCCGAGCCCGTGCCCGTGCTCGACGGAGGTCTGATCGCCGTGTACCCGGTACGAGGCGTCCAGGTCGGGGAGACAGCCGACATCGAATCGGCTCCCGAGCCGCAGCCACATCTCGTGATCGTCGAAGAGCAGCTCGTCGCTGAAATCAGGCCCGACTGCCTCATAGGCCGTTCGTCGCACGAGCACGGTCGGAACGGGGATCAGGTTTCTGTCGTACATCGCAGGCAGGAATGTCTGCGGGGTGTGGACTCCGTGCGCGAGCGTCGCCTCCCAGACGTCGATCACTGCACCCCCGCCGTCGATCACGTAACACCCGGAGAAGACGAGCCCACACGCTGGATTGGCCTTGAGGAACTCGACGCGCCGCTCGAGGAACCCGGGGCTCCAGCGGTCGTCGTCGTGCAGCAGTGCGACGTACGGGGCCTCGCCGATCTGCACGAGAGCGCTGAAGTTGCCCGCCGCGCCGAGATCCTCGCCGTGCACCACGTGACGGACGCGCGGGTCGGAGAGATACGGGGCGACCGCAGCCGCAACGGACGAGCTACCCGAGCCGTTCTCGCCGATGGTGATCCTGACGTCGGCGAGCGTTTGGCCGAGCACGGAATCGATCGCCTCGGCGAGGTACATCGCGCGACCTCGCGTCGGGATCCCGATGTCGACTACGGGGGGGCTGCCATGCGTCATCGCCATCGATCCGAGTGTAGGCCCGTAGCTACGATGCGGCGAGACGCGGGTGCAAATCGAGGAGCCCACAGCCACGATCGACCCCTCGACCGCCCCCATCCCGGTGTTCCAGCCGTACCTGGGGCCGGAGGTGCAGGAGGCCGCCGTGCGCGCGCTGCAGGCGGGGTGGATCGGGATGGGCAGCTTGACGGCGCGCCTCGAGGATGAGCTGGCGTCGTATCTCGAGCTCTCGAACCGCTACGTCGTCGCCACCTCCAGCTGCACGGGTGCCCTCCATTGCGCGTTTTTGCAGGCCGGAGTCGGCCCCGGGGACGAGGTGATCTGTCCGTCGTTCACATACGTCGCGGGGCACCAGGCGGTCACCGCGACGGGTGCCGAGGTCGTGTTCGCCGACATCGACGAATCGACGTGCGGGCTCGACCCGGACTCGGTGCGAGCCGCGATCTCTCCGCGCACGAAGGCGATCCTGGTCTTGCATTTCGCCGGCATCCCGGCTCGGTCCGACGAGATCTATGCGATCGCCGCCGAGCACGGGCTCCGTGTCGTCGAGGATGCCGCTCACGCGCTCGGCACGCGATCGGACGGGCGTCCGATCGGTTCCTTCGGCGACCTCATCTGCTTCAGCTTCGGCCCGGTGAAGATCATCACCTCTCTGGAGGGAGGCGCGGTCGTCACAGGAGACCAGTCCGACGTGCAGCCGTTGCACGAGTTGCGCCTCGTAGGCGTCAACAAGGACACGGCGGAGCGGTACAAGGATCAGCGCACCTGGGAGTACGACGTCGTCCGGCAGGGGTTCCGCTACCACCTCGGATCGATCCCTGCGGCGATCGGCCTGTCGCAGCTCGCGCTGATCGACACCTTCGTCGAGAACCGCATCGAGTACTGCCGCGGGTTCAACGAAGCGTTCCGCGATCTCGACGGTGCGATCGTGCCCGATACCGACTTCACCGATTGCGGCATGTTCATCTACTTCCTGCGCGTTGCCGGGGGGGACGCGCAGCGAACGGCGCTGCAGAAGCATCTGAGCGACCGCGGGATCGCAACCGGGATCCACTTCCCGAACGCGCACCATTTCACCTTCCTGCGCGATGCACGACGGGTCGAGCTGCCCGTCACCGAGTTGATCGCAGATCAGATCGTGACGCTGCCGCTGCACTCGTTCATGGACGACGTCGTGCGTGAGCGCGTGATCGACGGCGTGCGCTCCTTCTTCTCCTGATCAGCCCACAGGAGCAGCGAGAACCTGCACCATCGGGATCGGCACGACGAAGCGTCCGCCCCACTCGGCGATCGCAGCCATCTGAACCGTGATCTCGCGCGCCAGGTTCCACGGCAGGATGAGGACGTAGTCGGGTCGAGTCTCGAAGATCCGGTCGGGAGGATCGATCGGCAGGCCCGAGCCCGGCAAGAGGTGGCCCTGCTTGTGCGGCGAGCGATCGACGGTGTACGCGATCAGGTCGGTGCCGACGCCGCAGTAGTTGAGCAGCGTGTTCCCCTTGGCCGGCGCCCCGTACGCCGCGACGGACCGACCTTCGCCTCGAGCCGTCTCGAGGAAGGTGAGCAGGTCTCGTCGCACCGCTGCAACACGGTCACGAAAGCTCGCGTATCCCTCCAGGTCGGTCAGCCCGCCCGCGCGCTCGCGGGCCTCGATCTCCGCGACACGTTCCGAAGGCGACCCGCCGTGACGCGCGTAGATCCGCAGGGATCCGCCGTGGGACGGCAACTCCTCGCAATCGACGACGGTGAGCCCATGACGGCTCAACACGTCGCGCGCGGTCAGCAGCGAGAAGTACGAGAAATGCTCGTGGTAGATCGTGTCGAACTCGGTCTCCTCGACGAGGCGCAGAAGGTGCGGCACCTCGATCGTCAGGGTTCCGGTGTCGGCGACTAGCAGCGCGAGGCCCGCGATGAAGTCGTTCAGATCGGGGACGTGGGCCATGACGTTGTTGGCGACGACCAGGTCTGCCTGGCCGTGCTTCGCCACGAACCCGCGTGCGGTTTCGGCACCGAGAAAGAACCGCTCGGTCGGCACCCCCTGCCGCTCCGCCTCGGCCGCGACGTTCTGCGCCGGCTCGATGCCGATTGCCGGGATCCCCCGTTCGACGAACCGGCGTAGGAGATATCCGTCGTTCGAGGCGACCTCAACCAAGTGGCTCTCTGCGTCCAGCCCGAGCTTGTCGACGATCTGATCCGCGTACGCACGCGCGTGTGCGAGCCAAGAGTCCGAGAACGACGAGAAGTAGGCGTAGTCCGAGAAGATCTCGTCGGGAGTCGCGACCTCCGGCAACTGGACGAGCCAGCACGACTCGCAGACGTGCGGATGCAGCGGGTAGCGAGGCTCCGCGGCCGGGTCGTCCTCCGCCGAGCGGTAGGAGTTCGCAAGCGGCTGCTCGCCGAGGTCGACGACGGACTGCGAGACGGGCGCGCCGCACGCGCGGCAGGGAAACTCAGGCAACGATCGCCGGCCGTTCGACGAAGCGCAGGCTGTGGTCGAGCAGCCCGTCGTTGAGCAAAGCGTCGATCCGCGCGAGCCGGGTGAGGCGGGTCGCGAACTGCTCGCGTGTCAAGCCGTGTGCCACGTAGGCCGCCTGCAACTCCTCCGCACCGGCTCTGGCAGTCCAGCGCGCTTCGAACGCAGGCAGCACCTGTCCGAGTCGCGAGAAGTCGACGCGGTAGGAGCGAGCGTCAGGATCGGCTTCGCCGAGAATCGCCACCGGGCAACCGGTGACCTCTCCGGCGAGCTCGGCGAGCTCGCGCACGCGGTAGTTGCACTCGTCGCTGCCGACGTTGACGGCGACGTCGTGAATCGCATCGCGCTCCGCTTCGAGTGCCGCAAGAAACGCGGCGGCGACATCCTGGACGTGCACGAGCGGCCGCCACGGAGAGCCGTCGCTCAGAACGCGCACCTCCCGGTCGAGGTACGCGGTTCCGACCAGATTGTTCAGCACGACGTCGGCACGCAATCGCGGCGAGACGCCGAAGACGGTCGCGTTTCGCAGGTAGACAGGGCTGAAATCCGAGTCCGCGAGATCGTGCAGATCGTCCTCGACGCGTACCTTCGACGCCGCATACGGCGTGGTCGGCCGCATCGGCGCGTCCTCGTCGACGGTCGCTCCGTCCTCGGCCGCGCCGTAGACGCTGCACGAGGACGCATAGAGGAACCGGCGAACGCCCGCCTCCTTCGCCCGCTGCGCGAGCGTGATCGAGGCCGCGTGGTTGATCGCCCAGGTCAGGCCGGGCTCGAGGTTCCCCAGCGGGTCGTTCGAGAGCGCAGCGAGGTGCACGATCGCGTCGAACCCGCGTAGATCATCGACGGTCACGTCGCGAAGATCGACCGCGAGGGTCGGCACGACCGAAGGGGGCGGGCCGAGATCGCAACCGGCGAAGAGGCCGGTGTCGAGACCGACGACCGTGTGTCCCGCGCGCTCGAAGTACGGGGCGAGCACGGACCCGATGTAGCCGAGGTTCCCCGTGACAAGGACGCGCGAACGTTTCGTGGTCAGTTCCACCACGGCGCCTTTCCGTCGTGCCACAGCTGCTCGAGCAGCTGCTTGTCGCGCAGCGAGTCCATGCACTGCCAGAAACCTTCGTGGCTGTAGGCCATCAGCTCACCCGCAGCGGCCAGGCGCTCGAGCGGGCCGCGCTCCCACGGCTCGGCGTCATCCTTCAGGTACTCGGCGATGCCGGGCTCGCAGACGAAGAAGCCGCCGCTGATCCAGTCGTCGAGCTGCTGTCGCTTCTCGAGAAACTCCGTCACACGCGCTCCGTCGAGCTTCATGTACCCGAAGAGGGAAACCGGCCGCACGATCGTCACGGTCGCGAGCTTGCCGTGGCCGCGGTGGAACTCGAGCAGCCGTCCAAGGTCGATGTCCGAGACTCCGTCTCCGTAGGTGAGCATGAACGGCTGTCCGCCGGTGAAGGGCAGCGCGCGCCGCACACGGCCACCCGTCGCGGTGTCGAGGCCGGTCTCGATGCAGTCGACCTGCCAATCGACGACGACCTCGTCGTCGTGCACGATCGTGCTTCCCGCACCGAGGTCGACCGAGAGGCTCCGGTTCATCGTGCGGTAGTTGACGATGAAATGCTTGATCACGTGGCTCTTGTATCCGAGCGTCAGCACGAACTCGCGGAAGCCGTGGTGCGCGTAGTGACGCATGATGTGCCAGAGGATCGGGTAGCCGCCGACCTCGACCATCGGCTTCGGGATCAGTGATGTCTCCTCGGCAAGCCGAGTCCCACGCCCGCCGGCGAGAATCATCACTTTCATTTCAGGCTCTCCTCTACTGCCGCAGTCCGTTGAGCCGTCTCAGCTTGGTCGGACATCCAGGTGCTGTCAACCCGCCGCGACGGCGGTGAGGCTGGCGCCGGATCGCGCGCGCTCCAGCCGCTCGTGGATGCCGATATCGGCGAACGGGCCCTCGAAGGCAACGCTTTCGACCCGGCCCTCCCGCGCGAGCAGATCAAGCG
>JACDGR010000249.1 GCA_013821525.1 Actinomycetota bacterium | reverse complement strand
GCAGTCGACGAGCTCCGCCTCGAACGCGCGCCCACCCTCGTCCGGCACGGCAGCCCAGGCCGAGCGGGCGAGCAGAACCGGGTGGCTCCGGACTCCGTCGTAGGACGCCGCCAACACCGGCCCGTCTGCCGCGCGGTCGAGGAGCCGGTCGACGGCCCGCGGATCGAGTGTCGGCCCGTCGGCGAGCACGATCAGCGCGTGCGAGATCTCCTCGCCGAGCGCCGCGAGGCCGCAGCGCAGCGACGCGCCGGGCCCGTCGGCCCAGGCTGCGCACTGGATCAGTCGCGCCCCCGACGCGGTCACTTCGAGTGGATGGGCGCCGGCGACGACGACGACCTCGGCGATCTGCGAGCGTCCGAGCGCGTCGAGCACGGCGGGGAGGAGCTCCACCTGCTTCGGGCCGCCGTAGCGCGTCGCGGCGCCCGCGGCCAGCACGACGGCCGCGGCGGCTATTTGGCGGTGACCGTCGCCTTCTGAATCTCGACGACCTCCGTCGGCTGCTCCGTGCTCGGGTCACCGAGCTTGCCGATCCGATCGATCACGGGCAGGCCAGAGGTGACGGTGCCGAGCACCGCGTACTGCGGCGGCAGCTGCGCGTCCTGCGCGGTGACGACGAAGAACTGGCTGCCGCTCGTTCCGGAGGGCTCGGTCTGCGTCTTCGCCATCGCGACGATGCCGAGCGTGTAGCGCGTCGAGGCCGGCGGCGCGTCGACCGTCGTGTAGCCGGGGCCGCCCTCGCCGGACGCGGTCGGGTCACCGCCCTGGATGATGAACCCGGGGACGATGCGGTGGAAGACGGTGTGGTCGAAGAAGCCCTTGCGGACGAGGTTCACGAATGACGCGCTTGTTGCCGGCGATGTCTTGACGGCAAGCTTGATCGTGAACACGCCGCAGTTCGTCGCCATCGTCACCGCGTAGGTCTTCGACGGATCGAGCGCTGCTTTCGGCTTCGACTCGGTGCGCGCAGCGCTCGCGGGGGCCGCGACCGTCGAGCAGCCCGTCGCGTCCGTTGTCGTCCCCGGAGCCGAGCTGCTCTTCGAGCTCCCGCCGCAGGCGGCGAGCACGAGCACGGCCGCCAGCGGCAGCCAGCGCCCGACGGTCGCACGAGATTTCACGCTGAGGCGAGCGCTGTCTTTGCCCGGCGCACGAGCGCCTGGGCGAGCTCGACCTTGTAGGCGTTCCCCGGCAGCGGTGTCGCATCGTCGAGCTCACCGTCGAGGAGCCAGGGAACCGGCGCCACCCCCGCGAGAGCGATTCGGGTCGAGTCCCCCGAGCGCGCCGCGGCCACACCGACGAGCGGGAAGGCCCAGCGCTTGCGATCCATCGCCTTCAGATAGACGGACGCGTCGCAGGGCGGCACCTCGACCTCGAGGATCAACTCACCCGGCTCGAGCGTCGTCGTCGCGCGGTTGTCCTCGGTGGGCAGCCGGTACAGCTCGGCGACCGGGAGCGTGCGGGTGCTCGTGTGCAGGACCGCATCGAGCGCAACGAGCGTCGCGGCAACGTCCGAGGGGTGGCCGGAGGCGCAGAAGTCGTTCGCGACGATCGCGTGCTCGCGGTGCTCGCCCTCTTGGGCGAAGCACTCGTCGCCACCGTGCAGCCGGCATGGCCAGTTGAGGCGCCAGTACCAGCAGCGGGTCGCCTGCAGCAGGTTGCCGGCGAGCGAGCCCATGTTCCGTAGCTGCGGGCTCGCGGCGAGCCGGCACGCCTCGCGGAGCGCCGCGGGCACCTGCGGATCGCACTCGAGCTCCGCGAGTGTTGCGCCGGCGCCGATCCGTTCGCGCGAGATCCCGCGCGGAACGATCGGCCTGATGTCAATCAGCGTGTCGGCTGAGAGAAGACCCGCACGCAGGAGCGGCACCACCTCGGTGCCGCCGTGCACGGGTGTGGCTCCGTCTAGCTCGGTCGCGCTAGACGCCTGCCGGAGCTCCAACCTTCTCCCTCTCCTTCGCCCGCAGCTCCGCCTCGCGCAGCGCGCGCAGCATCTCGGCGCGGCTGATCGGCAGCGAGCGCACATCAGCGCCCGTTGCATCGCGGATCGCGTTCGCGATCGCCGCGGCGGTCGGAATGATCGGCGGCTCGCCGAGCCCCTTCGAACCGAGATTCGTCAGATGCTCGTCGGGCTCGTCGACCAGCTCGCTGATGATCTCCGGCACATCCGCGATCGTCGGCAGGCGGTAGGCATCGAGGCCCGAGGTGAGGATGCGGCCGGTCTTCGGGTCGTGCAGCCGCTCCTCGGAAAGCGTGTGTCCGACGCCCTGGATGATCCCGCCTTCGATCTGGCTCGACGCGCCGAGCGGGTTGATCACGCGCCCGACATCGTGCACCGCGGCGATCCGGTCGACCCAGACCTCGCCGGTCTCGACGTCGACGGCCACCTCGGCGACCTGGACGCCGAAGGTCAGCACCTGCATGCCGGTCGGGTTCGGCCCTCGCGCGCCCTTACCGAGGATCTGCGCGTCCTCGAGCAGTCCGACGACCTCCGAAAGCGGCGAGCTGAGGTTCCCGTCGGCCGAGACGACGTTGCCGTCCTTCAGGTCGAGCACGCGCTCCTCGAGGTGGTGGCGTTGCGCGGCGATCTCGAGGATCTGCCGCTTCGCGTCGGCCGCGGCAGCCCGAACCGCAGGCCCCATCGACGGCGTTGTCGACGATCCGGCCGAGATCGCGGCGTATGGGCCGCGAGCAGAGTCCCCGATCGAGACCGTGACGTGCTCGAACGGTATGCCGAGCTCCTCGGCGGCGATCTGCGCCATCGCGGTCTTCGTGCCCGTGCCGATGTCCTGCATGGCCGTGACGACCGTGACGCGGCCGTCGGAGCCGACGCGGATCCACGCATAGCTCGGCGGCCCGCCGCCGCCGTACCAGATCTGCGAGGCCATTCCGACGCCGCGCTTGACCGTGTCGGTCGAGCGTGCACGCACCTCGTGGCGGCGCTCCCAGTGCGGCTCCGCGCGCCGGTAGCACTCCATCAGCCGCTTGCTGCTGAAGGGGCGTGCATCAGCTGCGTCGTGGTCGGCGTAGTTTCTGCGCCGCAGCTCCATCGGGTCGAGATCGAGCTTCGATGCGAGCTCGTCGAGCAGCGATTCCAACCCGAACGTTCCCTCGACGAAACCGGGCGCGCGGAACGCTTTCATCGGCGGCTGGTTGATCTTCGCGCCGTACGTCGTCGTCTTCACGTTCGCGCAGGCGTAGAGCATCTGCATCGGGCCCTCGGTCGATGACGACCAGCCGCTCCAGCCGACCGCGTTCAAGAAGTCGCCGCCGAGCGCCGTTAGCGTCCCGTCGCTCTTGGCACCGATCGTCAGTCGCTGGATCGTCGCGTTCCGGTTGCCGGAGTTGACGTTCTCCTCGCGGCGCGTCAGCGCGCACTTGACCGGGCGGCCGGTGCGCTTTGCAAGCTCTGCGGCGATGAACGTGTAATCGTCGGGCTCGTTCTTCGAGCCGAACCCACCGCCCATGTAGTGGCAGATCACGCGCACCTTGTCGGGCGGCAGCCCCAGTCCCGAGGCGACCGTGTCGCGTACGCCCCAGATGTACTGCGTCGAGATGTGTACCTCGACCGCGTCGCCGACCCACTGCACGACGGCCTGGTGCGTCTCCATCGAGTTGTGCAGGACGACCGCGGTCGTGAACTCACCGGTGACGACGACGTCGGCCTCTGCAAGACCGCGCTCGAAGTCACCCCGCTCGCGCACGCGTGGCCCGTCGTTGACGTACTGCCCGCGCCGCACCGCCTCGTCTGCGTCGAGCAGCGGCTCCCGCACCGTCCACTCGATCTCGACCGCCGCAAGCGCCGCGCGCGCCTGCGCAAGCGTGTCTGCACAGACCGCCGCGACGGCTACCCCTTCGTAGTTGCAGTCGTCCTCGAGCTGGGGGATGTCGCCTGGGCCGAGCGCCACGTGCACGCCGGGCAATGCGAGCGCCGGTGTGAGGTCGATCCGCCCAACGGTCGCAGCCGCATGCGGCGAGCGCAGCACTGCCGTGTGCAGCATCCCGTTCAGGCGCAGGTCGGCGGTGAAGATCGCCTCGCCGCGCGCGCGTTCGAGTCCGTCGACGCGCACGGCCGGCTGACCGACGATCGAGCGTGCCCCGGCGGGCCACTGCTGCAGCGCGTCCTCCTCGACGACGAGCCAGACTTCCTCGTAGCGCCCCTCGACCTCTTTCTCGGTGCGGATCAGTCTTGCCACGTGCGAATCGCCTCCTCGATCTTCGGGTACGCGCCGCAGCGGCAGAGATTTCCGGCCATGGCGTGTCTGATCTCGTCACGCGTCGGCACGGCCTTTGCCTCGACGAGCGCGACGGCGCTCACGATCTGCCCGGGCGTGCAGAAGCCGCATTGGAGCGCGTCGGAGCGCACGAACGACTCGACCATCGGGTGCTCGCGCAGCCCTTCGATCGTCGTCACCTTCGCGTCACCGACGGAGTGTGCGAGCGTGATGCACGCGAGCGTCGGCGACCCGTCGACGAGGACGGTGCACGCCCCGCAGTGCCCTTCGGCGCAGGCGACCTTCGTGCCGGTCAGCGCGAGCTCGTCCCGCAGCGTCTCCGCCAGAGTCGTGCCGGCCGGCGAGTGGAACTCGTACAGGTGGTCGTTGACGTTCAGCGTGTTAGACACGAGCGCTCACCGCTTCGGTGGTCACCGATTCGATGTCGGCGATGTGGAGCAACCGAAACGTCAGTCGCGTTGCGGCGCGCCGGTCCAGCTCGTCCTCGATCGTCACGAGCTCCGCCCAGAGGTCGCTCGCCGCAACGAGCAGCTCGTGGATGCGATCGACCGACTCTGCGTAGCCGTTGCGCTCGGTGCAGGCGTTGATCGCGAGGCCGAGGATCCCGACCGTGTCGGGCTGGCCCGTCCAGAGGAGCGGCGTCGCCATCGACAGGTACTGGTGGATGCGGGCGAGCTGCAGTGACTGGGTGACGGTGTCGTCTCCGAGCGGCACGGTGGGATCCGGCAGGTCGCCCCCATCTGCAAGCGCATTCGCGGTGCCGGCGAGCATGGCACGCACCTGGTCGTCGGAGTAGCCGGCGATCCGCGCCGTCTTGATCGCGATCAGCAGCGAGGACGGCTGCTGGCCGTAGGGGTAGTCGCTCGCGTAGACGACCTGCTCGGGCGGGATCTGGCGATAGAAGTCGAGCAGGTCGATCGGGCTCCACGTCGAGGTGTCGAAGAGCACGCCCTTGCGTCCTGCCATGTGGCGCGCGAGCTCGCCGAGGTCGGCGATGCCGGCGTGGGCGATGATCAGTGTCGCGCCGGGGAAGCGCTCGACGAGGTCGCCGAGGCCCGCCGCGATCGGCGGCAGTCCCCGGCCGCCGTGGATCAGGATCGGCACCTCGTGCTCGGCGGCGATCTCGAAGACCGGGGCGAGCCGGTCGTCGGTCGCGGTGAACTTCTGTGCGCGCGGGTGCAGCTTGATGCCGCGCGCGCCGGCGGCGAGGCAACGACGCGCTTCCTCGATCGGAGACTCGTTCAGGTCGAGCCGCAGGAAC
>JACDGR010000248.1 GCA_013821525.1 Actinomycetota bacterium | reverse complement strand
TGTCGAGCTGATCAGCGCCCCAGCCCCCCGCGCCGCAGTGGAGCGGACGCTCGTCAGACGCCGAGGCGCTCGCGGATCAGCGGGAGCACGTCAGCCGGGTTTGGATAGCGGCCGATCATCTTCTTCGTGAAGACGAGGTCGCCGTCGACGTGCACGTCGAAGATTCCCCCGGCTCCGGGCACGACCTCCACGGAGCCGACGACCGGCTCCAGCTCCTCGAGAATCCGCGCCACCAGACTGGTGGCGTTTGGCAGCGCGCTTCAGGGAACGCAGTACTCGATGCGGATGGAGGGCGCGTCGGCCATTCCTCACCGATGCTAGACGCACCGACCGTCGTGATCGCGAGCGAGGCATGAGTGGTTAGGCTCGCGACCATGGCAGCAGCCCTCCGTGTCGCCGTCGTCGGCTCCGGCCCAGCCGGCTTCTACGCGGCCGGCGCTCTCCTCAAGTCCGACGATCCGGCCGCCGCGGTCGATGTGATCGACCGGCTGCCGACGCCCTGGGGCCTCGTCCGCCTCGGTGTTGCGCCTGATCACGAGAACATCAAGGCCGTCTCTCGCGCGTTCGAGAAGACGGCCGCCCACCCGCGCTTCCGCTTCTTCGGGAACGTCGAGGTCGGTTCGACCGTCTCGCACGAGGAGCTGCTCGAGCTCTACCACGCGGTCGTCTACACGGTCGGCGCGCAGACCGACCGCCGCCTTGGCGTTCCGGGCGAGGATCTCCCCGGCTCGTGGCCCGCCACCGCGTTCGTCGCCTGGTACAACGGCCACCCGGACTTCCAGGAGCTCGAGTTCGACCTCTCCCATCGCCGGGCCGTCGTGATCGGCAACGGGAACGTCGCCGTCGACTGCGTGCGGATGCTCGCGCTGACCCCCGAGGAGCTTGCTCCGACGGACACGACCGACGAGGCGATCGCAGCGATCAACGACGCGGCGATCGAGGAGATCGTGATGCTCGGTCGCCGCGGCCCGGTGCAGGCTGCGTTCACGCCCCCGGAGCTGAAGGAGCTCGGCGAGCTCGCGGGCGCCGACGTGATCGTCGATCCGGCCGACCTGGAGCTGGACGAAGCGAGCGCGGCGGAGCTCGCTGCAGATACGCAACGCGCCCAGCGCAACATGGAGCTGCTGCGGGAGTACGCGGCGCGCGAGCCGGCGGGGAAGCCGCGGCGGATCGTGCTGCGGTTTCTCACCTCGCCGCTAGCGATCGCAGGGGGGGATCGGGTCGAAGGCGTCGAGATCGTGCGCAACGAGCTCGTGGAGCAGGACGGGCGGATCGTCGCCCGGCCGACCGGCGGGACCGAGTCGATCGAGGCGGGCCTCGTGCTGAAGAGCGTCGGCTACAAGGGCGTGCCGCTACCCGGCGTCCCCTTCGACGAAGCGAGCGGGACGATCCCCAACGACGCGGGCCGGGTCCGCGGCGCCGAGCGCACGTACGCCGCCGGCTGGATCAAGCGCGGCCCGAGCGGCGTGATCGGCACCAATAAGAAGGACGCAACCGAGACGGTCGAGGCGCTGCTGGCCGATGCGAGGGACGGGCGGTTCGACCGCGCAAGTGTGGACTCCACACAAAGTCTGGACGCGCTCTTGGAGGAGCGCGGGGTCGAATACGTCGAGCAGGCCGGCTGGCAGGCGATCGATGCTGCCGAGCGCGGCGCGGGCGAGCCGCTCGGCCGGCCGCGCGTCAAGCTGCATACCTGGGAGAAGCTCCTGCATACGGGCAGGCGCAGCTAGCGAAAATCACTCGCTCGGGGGAGGCGCGCCCAGCTCGTAGAGCACAGGGTGCGCCACCTATGGTCGAGTGTCTCAACTGCGGTGAGCGTCGTCAGGTTCCCGAGCACGAATGCCCGCGTTGCACCTACGTCGGCTGGGCGTCGGTGGCAGAGCTGAACGAGTCGCTACGCCAGAAGCTGCGCGACCGCGTGCTCGCGAGCCGGCGCATCCGCGCCGCCAACTGAGGAGCGTCGTCGGCGGGACCGTGGCGGCTACGCTCAACCCTATGGCGGAGCTGTGGGGCGGTGAGACGACCAAGGCGATCGGGAACTTCCCGGTCTCCGGCGAGCCGATCCCGGTCCACGTCGCGCGCTGGCTCGGTCGCATCAAGGCAGCGGCTGCGCGCGTGAACGGTGAGCTCGGCCTGCTCGACGCCGACAAGGCAGAGCGGATCGCCGCCGCGGGCGACCGGGTCGCAAACGGTGAGCTCGACGACCAGTTTCCGATCGATGTCTTCCAGACCGGTTCGGGCACCTCGTCGAACATGAACGCGAACGAGGTGCTGGCGTCCCTCGCCGGTGAGGGTGTGCATGCGAACGACGACGTGAACATGGGACAGAGCTCGAACGACGTGTTCCCTTCTGCCGTGCATCTCGCTGCGCTCGACCAAACGGTCAACGACCTGCTGCCGGCGCTCGCGCAGCTCGAGAAATCCCTGCAAAACAAGGCAACCGAGTTCGCCGACGTCGTCAAGTCGGGCCGCACGCACTGGATGGACGCCGTGCCCGTGACGCTCGGCCAGGAGTTCGGCGGCTACGCCGCCCAAGTCCGGGAGGGTCACGCGCGGGTCACCTCGACCCTCGAACGGCTCGGTAAGGTTCCGCTCGGCGGTACCGCCGTCGGAACCGGGCTGAACACGCATCCCGAGTTCGCGGAGCGCGTGCGGGCGCGGCTGGAGCAGGACACCGGACTGACGATCTCGGCCCCCGCCGACCCGTTCGAGAGCCAGGCGGCGCGCGACGGCCTCGTCGAGGCCTCCGGGGCGCTGAAGACGGTCGCCGTCAGCCTGACGAAGATTGCGAACGACCTGCGTTTCATGGGCTCCGGCCCGCGCGCCGGACTCGCGGAGATCTTCCTGCCCGAGCTGCAGAAGGGCTCGTCGATCATGCCCGGCAAGGTCAACCCGGTGATCCCCGAGGTCGTGACGCAGGTCGCCGCCCAGGTGATCGGGAACGACGCTGCGATCGCGATCGGCGGCATGCAAGGGCATTTCGAGCTGAACGTCTTCGTGCCGATGATCGCCCGGAACCTGCTCCAGTCGATCAAGCTGCTCGCCTCGGCCAGTCGCTTGCTCGACGAGAAGTGCGTCGCCGGGATCGAGGCGAACCGGGAGCGGACGGAGCACTACGCCGAGGCGACGCTGTCGGCGGCAACGGCCCTCAATCCGTATATCGGCTATGACAAGGCCAGCGCGATCGTCAAGGAGGCTTCGGCCTCGGGCCGGTCACTGCGCGAGGTCGCGCGCGAGCAGGGTGTCTCGGACGATGTGCTGGACGAGGCGCTCGACTTTCGCAAGATGGCCAACCCGCACGGCTGATCGTCGGCCCAAATTCTCAAAACGGGGCTAGACTGAGGCCTCGATGAATGGACGCCGTGTGATTGCGTACGGGCTGGCGGCTCTCGGCCTGTTCCTCTTGGCCGCGCCGGCCGTCCTCGCTGCAACCTCCGGCGCGCACGCCGCGCCGGCCGGTGGCATTCGGGGTCTCGTCAAGCAGTCCGCGGGTGGTGTCTGTGCAGCTGACGAGCCTTGCGACGGGGTTGGGCGGAACATGCTGCTCGCCTTCTCACGTCCCGGGCAGCCGGACGCGCGCGTGCGTTCGACCGCGAGCGGCACGTTCCGCATCTCGCTCCGGCCGGGGCGATATCAGGTGCGAGCGGTGGCCGCGCCGCCGCTCCAGGCCGCGCCTGCAGCGATCACGGTGCCCGCCTCGGGCTGGGCAATCGTCGTCTTGCGGCTCGGCGCGGCCAAGCACGCGATGATCTCGCCCGGGGGCTGAGCGCTCGGGGTGATATCACCTGCGCCGGTTCTCGCTTGCACTTCGGCAGCCGATCGGCGATAGTCGTCCGGCTATGGGGAGTCCGTACCGGTTTCCTCCGCATGCCCGAAGAGCTGCACGCAGCCCTGAAATCGGCAGCAGAGGAACGCGGTAACAGTCTGAACTCGGAGATCGTCGATCGCCTCGAGTCCAGCCTGGTCCAAGAAAGCGGGATATCAACGAGTCAGGGGAGAAGCATGAGAATTGGTTCCATGCGGCCAGTCCGCATTGCGATCGCAGCTGCGTTCATCGTGGCGGCAGCGTTGCTCGTCGGCGTCTTTGCGACGTCGAAGACCGCCTCGCACAACACGCGCGTGCTCGCAAAGAAGGATCCCGACAGCTCACTCAGGGCCAAGGCCGGGATCTCGAACGAAGGCCCCCGCGGGACGCTCGAAGCGCAGCAGGAAGCTGAGCGCGCCTACCCGGCCGCAGCGGTGCCGGCTGTTGCAACGCAGAACTCGCAGGCGACCTACGCGACCCTCAAAACGCACGGCAAGGGTCCCGGTGCCTGGCAGTCGATCGGACCGAGCCAGGCGACTTATCCCGCCGTGCTCGACCAGTTTCTCGCAGGCGGTAAGCAGTACATCGCCTCGGGCCGCGTGACCGCCCTCGCGATCGGCGGGTGCAAGAAGGACAACAGCAAGTGCTCGCTGTACCTCGGCGCTGCCGGCGGCGGCGTGTGGGTCGCCGACAAGGCGACCGATGGGAACGGCAACGTGCACTGGCAGTTCAAGTCAGGCTCGTTCGGCACGAATGCGATCGGCTCACTGCTCGTCGATCCGAGCGACCGGACCGGGAACACGGTCTACGCGGGTACCGGCGAGTTGAATGCCTCCGGCGACTCGGAAGCAGGCAAGGGCATCTACAAGTCGACCGACGGCGGCGACAACTGGACGCTTGTCCCCGGCAGCGACCTGTTCGCGAATCGCGCGGTCGGGACGATGGCATTCGACGGAGCAGGGAACCTGCTCGTCGGAATCGGAAGCGCCGTACGCGGTGTCACCTCGGTCAGCGGCGGCTCCACCTCGTGCCCGTCGGTGGCGATCTGCGCCCAGCGTGGCCTGTATCGCCAGACCGGCTCGACCTTCACCCTGTTGCGCCCGACGGACATCCGAGGCGTCACGCAGGTTGCGGTCGACCCGAACAACTCGAACATCCTCTACCAGGCCTCCTACGGCGAGGGTGTTCAGCGCTCCCTCGACAACGGCGTTACCTGGACGCAGATCAAAGTGGGGCTCGTGCCTGGGTACACGGTCGATCGCTCAGCTTTTGCAGTGAACAAGCTGCCGGGTGGAAAGACCCGCATGTACGTCGGGATCGGGAACGACCAGACCGTGACGGCTCGCTTCTTCCGGACGGATGACGCGGCCGGCGCCGCGGTCTTCACCGACCTGACGACGACGCAGAACGCGGACTACTGCACCGCACAGTGCTGGTACGACAACTACGTCGTCTCACCGGTTGAGAACCCGGACGTCGTCTATCTCGGTGGATCGTTCGACTACAACACGATCAACGGCGCAACGAACGGTCGCGCCGTGCTCATGTCCACGGACGCTGGAGCCCACTGGAGCGACATCACGCGCGACCAGGGCAACGACGGCTGGCTGCATCCGGACGAGCACGCGCTCGTGACGGTGCCCGGCCATCCGCTGCAGTGGATCGCCGGCAACGACGGCGGCGTC
>JACDGR010000247.1 GCA_013821525.1 Actinomycetota bacterium | reverse complement strand
GCGCGGGTACGCGAACCTCTGCCGCATCCTCACCGACGCGCACGCCCGCACCCGCGTGCCGGGACGCGAGCGTGAGCTGCTGCCGGCCGAGACGAGCATCGAGGTGCTCGCCGAGCATGCGGAAGGGCTCGTCGCGCTGTCCGGCTGCGCGCGCAACGGTCTCGGTCACGCCGATCCGAACGCAGCCGCCACGCTCGCGCGTGCGCTTCCGGGTGCGTTCTACGTCGAGCTTCAGCGGCCCTACGAACGCGGCGATACGCGACGGAACACCGCGCTGCAAGAGCTTGCTGCGTCGCTCAGGGTTCCGACGGTCGCCACCGGGAACGTGCACGCGCATCATCCGCGGCGTGCCCGGCTGCAGGATGCGCTCGTCGCGATCGGGAATCGCACCTCACTCGACGGGTGCGAGCGGGAGCGCCGCGGCAACCACCAGAGCGTGCTCGTCGACCCTGTGGAGATGCTCGAACGGCTGCCGCCCGACGCAGCCCGCCGCTCGCTCGAGGTCGCCGAACGCTGCGTGTTCGACCTGACACAGGAGCTCGGCTATCGCTACCCCGACTTCTCCGACGGACCCGATCCTGCAGATTGCCAGCTCCGCGAGATCTGCGATCGCGCGTTCGCGGATCGCTACATACGTCATGGAAACGCTGCCGCGAACGGGCACAAGAAGCTCGCCCGAGCGCGACTCGACGACGAGCTGCAGCTGATCGGCCGCCTAGGCCTCGCAGGGTTCTTCCTGCTCCACTGGGAGGTGCTCGAGCTCGCACGCGACTGCGCGCTCGAGGTGCGCGGCCCCGGCAGCCCGCGCCATGCGCTGCCACCCGGCCGCGGGCGTGGCTCGAGCGTCGGATCGATCGTGTGTTACCTGACGGGGCTCTCGCACGTCGACCCGGTCGAGGCCGGGCTCTCGCTCGGCCGTTTCATCAACGACGAGATGGTCGCTGTGCCCGACGTCGACCTCGACTTTCCGCGCGAGATCCGGGAGAAGCTGATCGTGCGCGTCACCGAGCGCTGGGGGCGTGAGCATGCGGCGCTCGTCGCGAGCTTCTCGACCTACCGCTCGCGCGGTGCGATCCGCGACGTCGGCAAGGCGCTCGGGCTCCCGTTCGCCGAGCTCGAGCGGCTCGCCCGCGTCACCGACGGCTGGGATGCCACGCGCGTCGGTGACGAGCTGGACGGTGTCCCTGGATCGCACACGGGTCCGCGATGGGATGCCTTCCGCGAGCTGACGCGAGAGATCGCAGGTCTGCCGCGCCACATCAGCCAGCACCCGGGTGGCATGGTGATCTCGACGCGGCCGCTGATCGATCTCGTTCCCGTGCAACCGGCAGCGATGGCCGGACGGCAGATCTGCCAGTGGGACAAGGACAGCTGCGGCGACGCAGGCTTCCTGAAGATCGACCTCCTCGGTCTCGGGATGCTCTCGGCCGTCGAAGATGCGATCGACCGCATCGCGCGCCTGCGCGGCGAGACGATCGACCTCTCGCGTATCCCGCTCACCGATCAAGCCGTGTACGCGGAGATCCAGGCGGCCGACACGGTCGGCGTCTTCCAGATCGAGAGCCGGGCGCAGATGCAGAGCCTGCTCCAGACCCGTCCCGAGAACCTCGACGACCTGACCGTGCAGGTGGCGCTCGTGCGGCCGGGGCCGATCCAGGGCAAGGCGGTTCATCCGTACATCGAGCATCGGCAGCGCCGGCGCGAGGATCCGGCGTTCGAGCCGCCCGTCGAGCACGAATCCCTGCGCGAGGCGCTGCGCGACACGCTCGGCGTCGTCGTCTTCCAAGATCAGGTGCTCGACGTCGCGATGGCTGCCGCCCGCTTCTCGATCGGTGAGGCCGAGGGACTGCGCCGGGCGATGAGCCGCAAGCGGAGCGAAGAGGCGATCGAGGCATTCCGGCAGCGTTTCGTCGACGGCTGTCTCGCGAACGACATTCCCGAGACGACCGCGCATGTGATCTACGACAAGCTCGTCGGCTTCGCCGGGTTCGGCTTCCCGAAGTCGCATGCTGCTGCGTTCGCGTTGCTCGCGTACCAGTCCGCGTGGCTGCGGCGCTACTACCCGGCCGAATTCCTCTGCGCGCTCCTGAACGCCCAGCCGATGGGGTTCTATCCGCCGTCCTCGCTCGTGCGCGACGCGCAGCGGCGTGGCGTGGAGGTTCGCCCGCCGCACGTCAACCGCTCCGAGGCCCAGTGCTCGATCGAGGAAGGAGCAGTCCGGGTCGGTCTCGGTTACGTGCAGTCGGTGGGAGAGACGGAGGCGAAGGAAGTCGAAGCGCGTCGACCGTATGCCGATCTCGGCGATCTCGCGCGGCGCGCATCGGTGAAGGGCGACGCACTCGAGGCGCTCGTCGCAGCGGGAGCATGCGACGAGTGGGGGCCGCGCCGCGAGCTGCTCTGGCGGCTCGGAGTAACCGCTCGCGGCCAGACCGTCAGCGGCGGCAACCGCCAGCTTGCGCTGCCGCTCGAGCCGACCGCGGAGGTGCCGGCGCTGCCGAGCCAGACACCGTGGGAGCAGATGCTCGCCGACTACAAGCACACGTCGTTGTCGGTCGGCGTGCACCCGCTGCAGCTCTTGCGGCCGCACCTGCCTGCGAATGTCGCGACGAGTGCCGATCTGCCCGAGACGCCGAACGGCTCTCAGATTCAGGTGGCAGGGATGGCCGTCGCCCGCCAACGGCCCGCGACCGCAAAGGGCGTTGTCTTCATGCTGCTCGAGGACGAGCACGGTCAGGCGAACCTGATCATTCCTCCGCAGGTCTACGAGCAGTACCGGGCGATCGTGCGCGGTGAGCCGCTGATCCTCGCGCGCGGAAAGCTCGAAAAGCACGGCCGCAACATCAACCTGCTCGTCGCCGGGCTCGAGTCGCTCGGCCCGCTCGCCCGCAAGGCCGCGAGCGAGGCGGAGGTCACCTCGTCGCTACCGCGCGCCCATCACTTCGGCCACCGCTAAGGCGCACGGCGGATCGAACCGAAAACCTGCGCAGTTTCACGGAGCGATCCGCCGCTGCTCCGACGGGCTCGCATGCTCCGAGAGGTTGTAGGCCGAGTTGACGAGGCCGACGTGCGTGAACGCCTGCGGGAAGTTGCCGAGCAGCCGCCGCTCGACGGGATCGTACTCTTCCGAGATCAATCCGAGATCGTTCCGCAGCGCGAGCAGACGCTCGAACAGCTCGACGGCCTCGTCGCGACGGCCCTGCATGACGAGCGCGTCGACGAGCCAGAAGGAGCATGGGAGGAACACGCCCTCGCCGCCGGGGAGCCCGTCGACCTCGTTCGTCTCCTGCACCGCGTAGCGCGCGACGAAACCGTCGCGCGTCAGCTCCCGCTCGATCGCATCGATCGTTCCCGCAACGCGCGGGTCTGTCGCCGGCAGGAAGCCGACGAGCGGGATCAGCAGCGTGGAGGCATCGAACTCGTCTGAGCCGTACGACTGCATGAACGAGTTGCGATCGGCGTCGAAGCCCTCGCGGCACACCTCGTCGTGGATCTGCTGTCGGATCTCACGCCACCGCTCGACGGGTCCGGGAAGGTCGAACCGCTCGACCGTGTCGACCGCGCGGTCGAACGCAACCCACGCGAGCACTTTCGAGTGGACGAAGTGGCGGCGCGGGCCTCGAACCTCCCAGATGCCTTCATCGGGCTCACGCCACGCGCCTTCGAGGAAGTCCATCAGGTTGCGTTGCAGCGACCATGCGTGGTCGTCGGCCGGTAGCCCGTGGGCGCGCGCCTGGTGCAGCGCGTCCATCACCTCTCCGTACACGTCGAGTTGGAACTGATCGTGCGCAGCGTTGCCGACCCGAACCGGCTTCGAGCCCTCGTAGCCGTCGAGCCACCCAAGCTCCGATTCCCCGATCCGCCGCTGGCCGCCGACGCCGTAGAGAATCTGCGCCTTCGCTGGATCGCCTGCGACCGCACGCAGCAGCCAGTTGCGCCAGGCGCGTGCCTCGTCCGTGAACCCGGCGTTCATGAACGCAAACAGGCTGAAAGTCGCATCCCGCAACCAGCAATAGCGGTAGTCCCAGTTCCGCACACCACCGATCTGCTCCGGCAGCGACGTCGTCGGCGCGGCGACGATGCCCCCGGTTGGCCCATAGGTAAGAGCCTTCAACGCCAGCAGCGACGTATGCACCGCCTCCCGGTAGGCACCCGTGTAGTTGCAGCCGCTCATCCACTCGTGCCAGTACGCCTCGGTGTCCTCGAGCGCCTGCTCCGCGTCGACCGCCGTCGGATGCTCTTCGTTCGATGGGAACCACGTCAGGACGAACGGCACGCGCTCTCCCTCGCGAACTGTGAAGTGCGCGGTGTGCGACATGCCGTCCGCCTCGAGATCCACAGGCGTACGCACGGTGACGCCGTCCGGGCCGGCGACGGCGAGCAGGGTCTCGTCGTCGAGTCGCTGGATCCACGGGATCACCGAGCCGTAGTCGAACCTGATCGTCAGGTCGGTCTGCATCTCCACGTGTCCCTCGAGTCCTTCGACGATCCGCACGATGTCGGGCGCCTGCTGACGGGGAGGCATGAAATCGATCACCCGCACGCGCCCCGTCGGCGTTTGCCACTCGCTCTCGAGAATCAGCGTGTTGTCCCGGTATCGCCGGTCGTCTGCGAGCGCGCCCCCGGCGGGGGCGATTAGCCAACGCCCGTTGTCGGCGGTGCCGACGAGCGCGCCGAAGCACGATGACGAGTCGAAGCGGGGAAAGCACAGCCAGTCGATCGAGCCCGAGCGCCCGATCAGCGCGGCGGTCTGCAGGTCGCCGACGATCCCGTAGTTTTCGATCGGCTCCGCCATTACCGGTTCTCGATCTCCAGAGCGTAGGCCGGCAAACGCCGCGCTACCGCTTGATTGAAGTCTGCAATGAACCGCTCGCCGTCGGCTTCCTCAAGCGACGAGGCGTAGTGGTCACGCAGGTCGGCGAGGATCTCGGTGCCGGTCTCGACCGCGTCGACGTAGTCGCCGTAGAGCTCCTCGGCTTCGTCTCGTTCGGCCGCGTTGTACGCCTCGAGGCGCGCTGCCACGTCGTCGAGCACCTCGGTGTTCTCGCGCAGGAAGAGGTCGAGTTGCGTGTCGATCACGGCGGCGAAGCGGGAGCGGCGGAACATCAGGCGAGCTCCCGGTACAGCTCGAGGTGCTGGGCGGCCGAGGCATCCCAGGTGAGCTCGCGCCGAGCACGTTCCGCCCCGGCGCGCGCGTCTGCCAGCGCCGTGGAGTCTTCGAGCAGCGTCCGGACCGCTTCGGTCAGCGCGTCGACGTCACCTGCGGGAACGACCGCGCCCGCGCCGAAGGTGCGAACCGGCTCGCCGAGCCCCGCGACGTCGTAGACGACCGCAGGGACGCCCGCCCCGAGCGCCCGGAGAAGGGCGCCGGACTGGTCTAGCTCGGCCCGGTACGGGAAGACGGCGACCGTCGCCTCGGATAGGGCCTGGTCGAGCTCTGCGCTCGAGAGGTAGCCAAGACGCCACTCGGTTCGTTCGGCCCCCCGGAGGTCGTCGAGCGGCATCGCCG
>JACDGR010000246.1 GCA_013821525.1 Actinomycetota bacterium | reverse complement strand
ACACCTACGGCAACGACTACCAGGGATCCATCTCGCTGACGCGTGCGACTCTCTCGTCCGACAACACGGTCTACGCCCAGTTGACGCTCGACGTTGGGCCGCGCTACGTGTGGCAGATGGCGCACCGGCTCGGTGTGCACATGTCGCCGGACATCCCGGTGGCGTCGATCGGGCTTGGTTCACTCGCCGTCTCGCCGCTCGACATGGCAGCGGCGTATGCGACCTTCGCCGCGATGGGTGTCTACGCCAAGCCGATGGCGATCACGAAGGTGATCTTGCCCGGGAACAAGGTCGACAAGGACAGCGGCTGGGGCAAGTCACAGACCAAGCGTGCCCTGTCCGAGGCGGTCGCCTGGAAGGTGACCGACGTGTTGCGGCAGAACGCGCTCTACGGCACCGGCGCCGGGTCAGGCGATGGCCTGCATCCGAACGCAGGCAAGACCGGCACGACGGAGAATCACGCCGACGCGTGGTTCGACGGATACACGCGTCAGCTCTCGACCGGCGTCTGGATGGGCTACCCGAAGGGCGAGATCCCGATGCTGAACGTGCACGGCCAGGAGGTGGCGGGTGCGACCTTCCCCGTGCCGATCTGGCACGAGTACATGGCCGCCGCGCTCTACCACAACAAGGTTCTCGGCTTCGAGCTGCCGAAGGCCTACCCGAGCTACCACTCGATCACCCGAGGCAACTACGGGAGCCTCGGGTACGTCTACACGGCACCGACCTACACGGCTCCAACGACGACCACCGCCACGTCGAGCACGCCCAGCAAACTTCGCACTCAGACGACCACGCCGTCCCGACAGACGACCACGCGTGCAACGCCACCTGCGCCGAAGACCACCGCCTCCGCCCCACCTCCGCCCCCGCCCGACACGACGACGGTCGCGCCGCCGACAACGACGACGGATCCCGCTACGCAGTAGGCGGCTCCGTGAGAGCGGACAGGAGCGCAACCCAACGCGCTCCGAGCACTGCACGACTCGCCCGCGTTTCGAAGATCCGCTTGCCTTCCGCTGCAACGCGCGCGCGGAGCGAGTCGTCTCCCGCGAGCCGCTCGATCGCGGCCGCGAGCGCCGGCGGGTCGTTCGGTGGAACGAGCAGCGCCGATTCTCCGTCGGTCAGGAGCTCGCGTACCGCTGCGGTGTTCGCAGTGACAACGGGTGTGCCCGTCGCGAGCGCGTCGAACACGACTGCGGGGATTGCGCGCGAGTCCCGGAAGCTTCCGAGCACCATGCCTGCGTGTCCGAGCGCGAGCCCGAGGTCAGCACGGGCGACCTCGTCACGGACGGCGATGCGCACGGGAACCTCGACGAGCTCGGCCGCCGCTCGCACGACGTCGGTCGAGGCGTCTCCGAGGTGGAGCGCGCCGAACGGGTAGACCGGGGACCACGTCTCGCAGAAGAGCTCCTCGTCGGCGCCAAGGAAGACGGATTCGGCCCGGCGTGCCCCGAGCGACTGCAGGTACCGAGCCTCGGTGTCGGTGCCGCAGACGACCAGGTTCGGCAGCTTCAGGGCGCGCAGGTCGACGGCGCGCAGGACGGTCGCCGCTGCCGACCGGGCGCGAAACCGTCGGCGCACACTGATCAGCTCGTCTTCGAGAGAGAGCACCGCGTCGAAGACGAGCGGCAGCTTGCCGGCGACGCGTCTCGCCCTCGGGACGTCGAAATGTCCCGGGTACCCCACGATCACGACATCGAAGGCGCGCCGTCGAGGGATCAGGAGGCGCGTCTCAGCCGCGAAGACGCTGAGTGCTCCAAGCAGACCGGTTCCCCGCACTGGCGCCCGACGCTCGACAACCTCGACGCCGGCGTGCCGTAGCGCCGCGATCGCTTGCACGTTGCGCGGATGATCGCGGTCGTACGTGCCGAAGTAGAGCGCTCTCACGGAGCGGTTGTCGTTGTCGGCGTGGTGTCGGTGGTCGTCGCGGTTGTCGTTGTCGTAGCAGCGGTCGTCGTCGACGGCATGGAGACCGTCGTCGACGGGACGACGGTCGTGACCGGCACTGCCGTTGTTGTGGGAGCGGTTGTGGCCGGAGTCGTTGTCGGAGCCGTGGTCGTCATCGGCGTGGCGCGTGTCGTCGTAGGCGCGGTCGTTGTCGGGTGCGCGCTCGCCGTAGGCGCGGTCGTTGTCGGTGACGTGCCCGAGGTCGACCCGACAGTTCCGACCGTCGGCAGGCTCAGGCCGGGCACCGTCGTCCGGACGGGCGCTCGGGCGCCGCCGCCGCGATTTGTGATGAGGGCGAGGGCGCCGCCGCCGCCGAGGAGCAGCAGGACGAGTGCGGCGAGCGGCAGCCGGTTGCGTCCTCGCCCGTCGCCGCTTCGTCCCCTCCGCCGAGCGCGGATCACCTGCGTTGCGCCGGCCGGGTCGCCCGCGGCGACGGGCGCAGCGGCCGAGACGATCGTCGCGGCGCCCTCGTCCGAGGTGCGCAGCGCGTGGAAGAGCGCTGCACCGTCGGCCGGGCGGTCTGCAGGGTCCTTCGCGAGGGCCGCGTCTGCGAGCGCCGCGAGCCGGGGCGGCGCGTCCGTGCGGAAGTCCGAGACCGTGGGCGGTGGATCGTCGCGGTGCATGCGCACGAGCTCCATCGCGTTCGTCGAGACGAACGGCAGCCGCCCCGTGAGCATGCGAAAGAGGATGACGCCGAAGGAGTAGACGTCGCTCGCCGGCCTCGCGGGCCGGCCCGCCGCCTGCTCGGGCGAGATGTACGACGCGGTTCCGAGCACCGTTCCCGCCTCGGTCAGCGTTCCCTGGCTGCCCATGCGCGCGATTCCGAAGTCGGCGATCTTGGCGCGGCCCTCCGTGTCGAAGAGGACGTTTGCAGGCTTCAGGTCGCGGTGAATCAGATCGCGGCCATGTGCATGAGCAAGGCCCGCGGCGATCTCCGTCGCGATGCGCAGTGTCTCGTCCTCGGCAAGCGCCGTTCGGTCGCTCAGCCGCTCCTCGAGCGACCCGTTCGGCAGGTACTCGAGCACCATGAACGGCTTGCCATCGACGGCGCCGTAGTCGTACAGGCCGCAGATGTTCGGATGGGAGAGCGCGGCCGCAGCTCGCGCCTCGCGCTCGAAGCGCGCAGGATCGGCGCTCGGGATCAGCGTTTTCACGGCTACCTTGCGGCCGAGCTCCTCGTCGTCGGCGAGCCAGACCGAGCTCATAGCGCCGCGTCCGAGCTTCTCCAGCAGCCGGTAGCGCCCGGCAATCACCGTGTCGGGCATGTCGCGGGATTATCGTGATCCCCGTGCGCGACCTGCCGAGCATCGACAGAGCACGTGAGCTCGTGCTCGCACGGACGCATCCGCTCGGGCCGGAAACGGTCGAGATCACGCAGGCTGCCGGCCGCATCCTCGCGGCCGCACCGACCGCGGCCGTCGATCTGCCGCCGTTTGCAAGCTCAGCGATGGACGGGTATGCAGTCCGCGCCGCGGATACGCCGGGGCGACTGCGAGTGGTCGGCCAGTCCGCCGCCGGCCGTCCCTACGGCGGAGAGACCGGGCCGGGTGAGGCAGTGCTGATCTCGACCGGCGCCGTCGTGCCTACCGGGGCCGACGCGGTGGTTCCCGTCGAACGAATCGAGCGTGACGGCGACGGGGTGCGCGTCGAAGCGGTCGACGCGGGCGCTCATGTACGCCCACGCGCCGGCGACGTGCACGCAGGTGCCGAGGTCGCGCCGGCGGGGATCGCGCTCGGCGCCTCTCAGGTCGGTGCGCTTGCAGCCGCCGGAGTCGCGACGGTTCTCTGCGGTCGCCGCCCGCGGCTCGGCATCCTCGCGACCGGGAGTGAGCTCCGCACGCCCGGCTCCGCGCTCGGCCCCGGTGAGATCTACGAGTCGAACAGCCTGGCGCTGGCCGCCCAGGCGGCGTCGGCAGGTGCGCTCGTCGAGGTGTTCTCCTCGGTTGCAGACGACCGGGCGGCCACGCGCGCTGCGATTGGGCGCGGGCTCGAGCTCGACCTGTTCATCACGTCCGGCGGCGTCTCGGTCGGGCCGCACGACCTCGTACGCGGGGTGCTCGCGGAGCTCGGGGCGCAGGAGATCTTCTGGCGCGTCGCGGTCAAGCCCGGCAAGCCCGTCGCGTTCTCCGTGGCCGCCGAGACGCTCGTCTTCGGCCTGCCGGGCAACCCCGTCTCCTCGCTCGTCGCATTCGAGCTCTTCGTGCGACCGGCGATCGAAGCTCTGCAGGGTCTGGCCGAGCCGGGCCCGCGCTGGTTACCCGGCCGGCTCGCGGTCGCGGTGACGCGCGGTGAAGGACGGGACGAGTTGCTGCGGGCGCGAGCAGATGTCGAGGACGACGCCGTGTTCCTGACGCCGGTGACGGGTCAGGAGTCGCACATGATCGCGCGCAGCGCGGTGGCGAATGCACTCGTGCTCGTCCGTCGCGGTGTCGGCGTCGTCGAGCGCGAGGCGCCCGTCAGCTACCTGCAGCTTTAGTCGCGGCCGCGAGCTTCCGCGTCGTATAGCTCCTGCCGCCGCGCGGCTTCACGGAGACGAGCTTCGCATCCACGAGGTAGCGGTGGGTCGCGAAGAACCGAGGGTGACACGCTTGCAGGCGGAGGATCTCCTGTCCGTGGTCGCGGAGAACGTCGATGCGGTTGGCTGCGACGATGTAGTGGCGGGCCACGCGGTAGGTGAAGACGCCGTAGGGGAGCTCGAAGGTGATGAAGTCCCCGACCCGGATGTTGTTGATGTAGGCGAAGGGCGCAAGGTACGTGGTGCGATGGCCCGCGACGTAGATCAGATGGCCTTCACCCGGCAACGCGCTTTGGAGGTAGTGCCCGGGCCCTCGCTTCAGAGTGTCGTGATCCGTGCCCTGAACGACGACCATGTTGAGACCGATCCGCCCGATCTTCAGCCGGCCGACCGCCGACCCGGTCTGCAAGCTCAGGCGGTAGGCGCGAGCCTCCTGCGCGACCTCGCGCGCGACCGTCGTGAGCTTGCTTCCCTTGACACGCGGCTTGAACGTTGCGACGCGCCGCTCGTAGGCATGGGCGAGCCGCGACTGCTCGAAGTGCGTGTAGATCGCCGTGAACGGGTCCTGCCAGCGCCACACGACGATCACCCACGCGAGCGTCAGGACGCCTGCTGCGATCAGGAGCGTGCCGAGGATCCGGGAGAAGCGACGCATCTATCCGCCGAACGCTCGCCGGCGTTCCTCGGTTACGCGTCGACGCGCACGAGTGCGCAGCACGGTCACCCGGACGAGCTCCCGTAGTGGCCCCCGCGCGGAGCGATCGGCGGCCGCGGGATACGGCGCGTAGCGCCCCGAGGCGACCGTGACGAGTTGCGCTCCGCATGCGGCGAACGCGAGGGAGATCACCACGGGCACGACGCCGACGTAGCCGACCGCAGCGAGCGCGGCGAGGTACCAGGGCGCGTCGAGCCCGAGGCCGAAGCGCAGTGCGAATGAGCTGAGGAGCAGTGCGGGTCCGGCGAGCCCCACGACGAAGACGATTGCGCGCGCCCCGCCCCGCCCGCCGCGCACCTGCGGCAGCCAGAGCCACGCGTGCAACGACGGCAGG
>JACDGR010000245.1 GCA_013821525.1 Actinomycetota bacterium | reverse complement strand
CGACTTGCCCGGCGCGCGCCCCGTTGAGCTCGGAGCAGGCTCAGACCTGGCGGTAGGTGACCGTCGAACCGACCACACCGAGGAAACCCGGCCCGGCCTGGTTCACCGACATCGTGACGCGCAGGTGGTGGACGCCCTTCGTGAGCGGGAAGGCGAACTTCGCCGAGGAGGCGGAGTTGAGCAGCACCTTCTTCAGCGTCACCCACTGACCCGTCGCGGCGTTCAGCTCCTGGAACTGCACGGCCTTGCCGGCGAACGAGTGGCCGGCCGCGGCATGGATCACCCAGCCGTTGTTGCGACCGAGCGTCAGCTTCGGGGCGACCTGAACGGTCGTCGGTGTCGCATAAGCGCCCTTCCAGGCAGCCTGATAGTTCGTCAGGATCGGCGGGGCGACGATGAAGCTGAACACGCCGCCAGTCGTCGTCAGCAGCGTCACGCGCTGGATCAGATTCGGCTGCGGGTACGGCTGGTAGTAGATCGTCACCGACTCACCGGCCTGATGGTTCGAGACGACGCCGGTCAGCGTCACCTTCGTCCCGGCCGTGACGATCGGCTGCGACGCGAGGAGCGTCAGCGTCGGGGGGAGGCCCTTGACGACGAGCGTCGCCTTCAGCCTCGGATGCAGTTCGTCCTTATAGGTGTAGGTGCCCGACGCCTTGAAGGTGAACGAGAAGCTCTGCCCCTTGTGGAGCACCGGCGAGACGAACTGGCCCTTGTCGGCCAGCACCTGATGGTCTGCCGAGTCCCTGTTCGTCCACGTGACGGTGTCGTTCTGCGTGATCGACGTCGAGCTCGGCGAGAAGCCCGAGCCGTAGATGTTGATCCCCTTCGTGGCCGCGCCTGCCGGGCCCGCGACTGCCAGGGCCGCGACTGCCGCGACGAGCGCGAGAATCAGCTTGCGCATGGTCGTGTTCTCCTTGGTGGCCTGCATGGTCTTTTCCCATTGTTCCCCTCCACGGACGGAACCGACGCATGCGGGCCCCGTGTTTTACTGACCCCGTCCATGGCATTACCTTCAGCTGACAGAAAGGCCCTCGTAGCGGGGGGAACGGGCCGGGTCGGCTCGGCGATCGTCGAGCGGCTGCGGGCCGAGGGGTGGCAGGTGCTCGCCGCCGGCAGCGCGGACGGCGACCTGCGCACGCGCGCGGGCGCCGCTCGGCTCGTCGAGAGAGCGAGGGCGGAGCTCGGCTCACTCGATCTTGTCGTCCACTGCGCAGGAGCGGGCTTCATCCCGAGCTCGCTCGCCGAGGTGACCGAGGAGAGCTGGGACGAGGCAATGGACGTGACCGCAAAGGGAACCTTCTTCCTCGCTCAGGCTGCAGCGCCCGACCTGCGCGCGACGCGCGGTCTGCTCGTGATCGTCGAGGACGTCGCCTCGTTCCAGGCGTGGACGTCCTTCCCCGCGCACTCGGCGGCGAAGGCCGCGCAGGCGATGCTGACGCGCGTGCTCGCGCGAGCGCTCGCGCCAGAGGCGCGAGTCTGCGGCATCGCGCCAGGCCCCGTCGCGGTCGAGCCCGGGCAGGAGGAGCGGCGGGCTGCGGAGACCCTCCTCGGACGGGTCGGCTCGCCGGAGGACGTCGCCGACGCAGTCGTCTACCTGACCGGCGCCGGGTACGTGACGGGCACGACCCTCGTCGTCGACGGCGGCCGGTTGCTGCAAACCGGACACCTCCGGCGCCCGTAAGAAGGGTGTGACGATCGCTCTCCCACTTCCCCAGAGGACACGGTTGCGGTTTGATGCGCGGGTGGCCAGCGACAGCGAGCTGATCCAGCGGGCTGCAACCGGCGACCGGTCGGCGTTCGAGGATCTCTACAGCCGCTACGCACGCCCGGTGTTCGGGCTCGCCCTCCGCCGGCTCGGCGACCGCGGACGTGCCGAGGACGCAGTCCAGGAGACCTTCGCGTCGATCTGGCGCTCGGCGGGCTCCTACCGCCCCGAGCGCGGACCAGGGGCGCCGTGGCTCTACGCGGTCGCGCGGAACGCGATCGTCGACCGCGCGCGTGCGCGCAGCGAGACCCCGATCGAAGTCCCCGACGAGCCCGCGGCCGATGCCGGCCCCGCCGATCAGGCGGAGCAGAGCTGGGTCGCCTGGCGCGTCCACCGGGCGCTCGAGGAGCTGCCGGAGCGCGAGCGCGAGGTGATCGGCCTCGCCTACTGGAGCGGGCTCTCGCAGACGGAGGTCGCCGCCTTCCTCGGAATCCCTCTCGGTACGGTCAAGACGCGGACGCGAGCTGCGCTCGCGCGGCTTTCCGAGCTACTGGAGGATGAGCTCCAATGAGCAACTTCGACGACCTGGTCGACCGGCAGGATCTCGCGCCCGACGAGGAGGCGAGGCTGCGGCGCGTGCACGAGCTGCTCGTGCAGGCCGGCCCGCCGCCGGATCTTCCGATCAGCCTCGAGCGAACACCGGAGGCGCAGGAGGCGGAGATCGTCCAGTTCCCGCTCCTGCCGAAGCGGCGCTGGGCCGTGGCGGCGGTCGTCGCGGCGACGCTCGTCGTGCTCGCGTTCTGCGGCGGCTATCTGTTCGGCCACACGAAATCGGGCGCCTCCTCGCTGAAGGCCAACCGAGTCATTCCGATGCACGGTGTGGCCTCGCGCGGAACGCAGAACGCGCTCGCGCTGCTCCGGCTCGCGAAGACGGACTCCGTCGGCAACTGGCCGATGGAGCTGCAAGTAACGGGCCTCCCGCAGCAGGCGAGCCGCGGCGCTTCGTACGAGCTCTGGCTGACGAAGGGAGGCAAGCCCGTCGAGCCGTGCGGCACCTTCCGCGTGCACGGCAAGACCACCCGCGTGCGCTTCACGGTCCCGTACGCGCTCGCGGGGATCGACGGCTGGGTGATCACAACGCAAGAGCAGACCTCCGCAACGCCCGGCCCCGTCGTCGTCACAACCTAGGGAAGCACTGGTCGCGCCAAAACGTTTGAGCGTCGTGTGAGGCGGCCCGATTACGCCTGGATCGTTGCCGCGGTCGGCTTCGTCACGCTGATCACGACTGCAGGGTTCCGGTCGACGAGCGGTGTGCTGATCGTCCCCTTGCAGGACGAGTTCGGCTTGGAGTCGCGCAACGCTCGGCTTCGCGGTCTCGATCAACCTGTTCCTCTTCGGGCTCGGTGGCCCCTTCGCAGCTGCGCTCGCCGAGCGCTATGGGCTGCGGCGCGTGATGATCGGCGCGCTCCTCTGCGTCTCGATCGGGTCGAGCCTGACGATCTTCATGCACGCGCCGTGGCAGCTCGACCTGCTCTGGGGTGTGATCAACGGGATCGCGACCGGGGCGATCTCGGTGCAGCGATCGCGGGACTCACAGGTGCTCGCCACTCGAGGACGTTCTGGTTGCTCACCGGCAGCTTCTTCATCTGCGGCGCTTCGACGAACGGCTTGATCGGCACGCATCTGATCCCTGCAGCGATGGATCATGGGATCGGCGAGGTGCCCGCGGCGTCGCTGCTGGCTGCAATCGGTGTCTTCGACATCATCGGCACGACCTGCTCGGGCTGGCTGACCGACCGCCATGACCCTCGCGTGCTGCTCTTCTGGTACTACGGCCTGCGCGGTCTCAGCCTGCTGGCGTTGCCCTACGTCTTCGGGTCGCCGCACTTCGGGCTCGTGCTGTTCGTCGTGTTCTACGGGCTCGACTGGGTCGCGACCGTGCCTCCGACGGTGGCGCTGACCGCCGAGGTGTTCGGGCGTGAGCGCGTCGGTGTGGTCTTCGGCTGGATCTTCGCGGCGCACCAGTTCGGCGCAGCGTTCGCCGCGTGGGGAGCCGGTGCGATCCGCACGTGGTTCGGCGGCTACGGCTGGGCGTTCGGCACGGCGGGGCAGCTCTGCCTGTTCGCGTCGGGTTTCGAGGCGCAGATCGCGCGCGGCGAGACGGCGCCCGCGATCCCGGTCACGGCGTAGGCGTCACGCGTCGAGGCGCGAGTCCTCGAGGTCGATGTCGCGCTGGACGCGCTGCATCACGTCCTCGGTGATCGCGCCCTCGTTTCGCAGCTCGACGACCGCGCGGCGCTCGGCATCGAGCAGCTCGCGGCGCAAACGCTGGTACTGCGCCGAGCGTTCCTCGACACCGTCGTCGTCGACGCCGTGGTAGCGGGCCTGAAATCGGTTCGACCGGAAGCGGTACTGGCCGCGCATCCGCTCGGCGGTGTCCTCGCGCACCCACTCCTCGGCGGCGAGCTCCTCGAGACGCGCGAGCGCAGCCTCCGCGGCGCGCACGCGGGCTTTTGCGTCCTCGCGTTCGGCGGAACCGTCGTCGGGGACGCGCAGCACCTTGATCAGCAGCGGCAGCGAGAGTCCCTGGCCGACGAGGGTGACGAGGATGACGGCGAAGGTCAGGAAGACGATCAGGTCGCGGCCGGGAACATTGGACGGAAGTGCGAGCGCGGCCGCGAGTGAGACGGCGCCGCGGAATCCGGCCCACGAGATCATCGCCGGCGCCTGCCAGGGTGGGTACGGATCGCGTTCCCGGATGCTCCGAAAGAGGAGGCGCGGAATGTAGGTGAAGATCGGGACGAACAGCATGCGGAACACGATCACGCCGACCGCGACATAGAGCGCGTCGGCGAGCAGCGACCCGGTGATGGTGAGCCGGTCGATGATGCCGCGAAGCTGCAGCCCGACTAGCGCGAAGAGCAGTGCGTTGACGAGGAAGACGAGGATCTCCCAGAACGCGTTCCCCGAGAGTCGCGTCTGCACCGTCGTCAGCTGGGGTGTGTACCAGCCCATGTAGACGCCGATCGTCACCGCGGCGAGCACGCCGGAGACGCCGATCGCCGCAGCCGGTAGGTACGCGAGGTATCCGGAGAGAAGCGCGATCGCGACCTCGGTCGGTGTGTCGTCGACCCTACGCCGCACCTGCCGCACGACGAACCCGACGGCGAGACCCACGGCGATGCCCCCGACGATGTTGACGACGAGCCTCCACGACGCGTCCCAGAGTGAGAACGTCCCGGCGACCGCTGCCGTGACCGCCGCCTTGTAGAGGACGAGCGCGAGCCCGTCGTTGACGAGGCTCTCGCCCTCGATGATCGCGACGACGCGCCGGGGCGCACCGACGCGCCGGGCGACCTCGCTCGCCGCGAGTGCATCGGTCGGCGAGACGATCGCGCCGAGCGTGAACGCACTCGCCCAGGACAGATGCACGAGGTCGTGCCCGATCCACGCGACTCCGAGCGTCGTCGCTGCGACGAGGCCGAGCGAGAGCAGCGAGATCGGTCGTAGGTTCGCCCGCAGGTCGCGCAGGCCGGTGAAGAACGCGGAGGAGTAGAGCAGCGGTGGCAGGATCGCGACGAGCACGAGGTCTGGCGGGAGCTGCAGGTGCGGCAACCCGGGTACGAAGCCGAGCAGCAGGCCGCCACAGACGAGCGGGATCGCGGCCGGCAGGCGCGTTCGCGCAGCGAGCACGAGCACGACGCCGACGGCGACGAGCAGGGCGAGCAGCTGGATCTCGGCGTGCGGCGTGAACTCCACGGCACCCGAGACTAGAGAAGCGAAGAGGTCTGGCCGAGTGACGGCCA
>JACDGR010000244.1 GCA_013821525.1 Actinomycetota bacterium | reverse complement strand
TGTACGCCACGGACGGGACCGCGCGCACCCTGCGCAGCGCCGGCCTGGAGGTCGACGACGTGCGGAAGGTCAACGACCCCGGTGACGGGCCCAGCGTCGTGGATCTGATCAGGCGCGGGCGGTGCAACCTGATCGTCAACACGCCCGATGGCGGCCCGGAGCCCCGGTCGGACGGGTACTTGATCCGTGAGGCCGCGCTGACGGCGCGCGTGCCGTGCATCACGACGATTGCGGCCGCGACCGCTGCGGTGCATGCGATCGCGAACGCGCGCGTCGAGACGGCACTCTCACTGCAGGAGCGGATCGATGTCGAGACCCGCGCGCGAGCGTCGTAGGGTCGTCTCGGTCGAGCCGGTCGGGCCGTACGTGCTCGTCCGGGTCGAGCGCGGCAGCCTCGACCCCGGGGCGCCAGGCCAGTTCTTCATGGTCGAGGCGCCGGGACGGGTGCTCCCGCGCCCAATGTCGCTGTGCCTCGCACCGCCCGGTGAGCTCGCGTTCCTGCTCGATCCCATCGGTCCGGGCACCCGTGCGCTCGCGGCAGCCGAGCCGGGCGACCGGCTGCACATCTTTGGCCCGCTCGGCAACGGGTTCAGGCTCGATGTCGCACGGCCGTTGCTCGTGGGCGGCGGCATCGGCGTCGCACCGTTGCCATACCTCTCCGACGTGCTCGGACAGCCGCCTGCCGTGCTCGGGTTCCGCACCGCGGAGCACGCGGAGGCCGCAGTACTCGTGCCGAACGCGGAGGTCGTGCTCGACCCGGTACTCGTCACCGACGTGATGCCGACCGACCGTGACGTCCTCGCCTGCGGTCCCGAGCCGATGCTCAGCGCGATCCGCGCACTCGCCCCGTCGGCACAGCTCGCGTGGGAGGCACCGATGGCGTGCGGCTACGGCGCCTGTTACGGCTGCGTCGTCGAGATCGACGGCGAGCTGAAAAGGTTGTGTGTCGAAGGACCTGTCCTCGAGCAAGAGGAGGAACTCTCATTCTCCTCCTGAACGCGAGTGGCTGCCTGGACGCGTTGACTGCCGCTGACGTCGCGCAACAGCTCGACGCGTTCGTGACGAAGACGGTCACACCCGAACCACGCGAAGGGAACGCGCCGACGCGCATTGCCGAGACCGAGTTCGGGATGTTGAACGCGATCGGTCTGGCGAACCCCGGTCGCGCGAGTTTCTTGCGCGAGACGTTGCCGCAGATCGCCCGCATCGTCGAGCGACCGGTGTGGGTCTCCGTCGGAGGATTCTGCGCGCGTGACTACGCCGAGACGTGCGAGCAACTCGCGCGCGATGACGTCGCAGCCATCGAGCTCAATCTCTCCTGCCCGAACGTCGACGAGGCGCCGGAGTCGGCCGCCGAGATCGTCGCAGCCTGTCGGGAAGTTGTCGCAAAGCCGCTCTACGCCAAGCTTTCGCCGCATTCCTGGGATCTGGCGCAAACGGTGCGTGCGGTCGAATCGGCGGGAGCCGATGGCATCAGTCTCGTCAACACACTGCGCGGTGTCGCGCTCGACGCTCGTCTGCGTCCGGTACTCGCGCGCACCGCGGGCGGGTACTCCGGACCTGCGTTGAAACCGGTCGCGCTCGCGGCGGTGCATGCGGCGCGAACTGCGACCGACTTGCCGATCGTCGGCATGGGTGGCGTACGCTCCGGCCGCGATGCACTCGAGCTGATCGCGTGCGGTGCGACACACGTCGCGCTCGGCACCGTGTTGTTCGCCGATCCGGATGCGCCGTTGCGCGTTCGACGCGAGCTCGCCGACGCGGCAATGCAGGCTGGTCACGCGTCGCCGGAGTCGGCGTTCGGCGCGGCGCACGAACCTGTTGCCAGGTTGGCAAACTGAGCTAAAACTTGCCAGTTGCACGCGGCCGAGAGGTTGGTAGGATGCGGCGCCTATGGTGCTCCCCCAGACTCAGGTGCAAGCTCCCGTTCGTTCGCTCGACCAACGGATGGAGGCGCTGAAGCGCGCAAACGATATCCGCGTCAAGCGCGCACAGCTGAAGAAGGACCTGAAGTCCGGCCACGTCTCGATCGAGCAGATCCTCGGTGAGCCACCCGAGTACGTCTCGACGGCGAAAGTGTTCGACATGCTGATGGCGGTTCCGAAGTTTGGGCGCGTGAAGGCAGCGCGCCTGCTCAACCAGTGCCGCATCAGCCAGTCGAAGACGGTCGGCGGACTGTCCGACCGCCAGCGTCACGAGCTGATTGCCCTCTTCAACCACCGGTAAGCGCACGAAGCCGGTCTTCGTGGTCACCGGCCCCTCGGGCGCCGGGAAGGGCACGTTGATTCAGCTCGTCCTCCCGAGGTTCCCGGAGCTCGCGCTCGTCGTCTCGGCGACCACCCGGTCGCAACGGCCCGGCGAGCACGAAGGGGTGCACTACTGGTTCCTCAGCCGCGAGGAGTTCGCGGAGAAGATCGCGGCCGGAGAGTTCCTCGAGTGGGTCGACTACGTCGGCAACCTCTACGGGACGCTCGATTCGGAGATCGACCGGCTGCGCGAGCAGGGTCGGGCACCGTTGCTCGAGCTGGAGACCGACGGGGCGATCAGAGTGAAGCGGCGGGCCGAGAACGCGGTCACGATCTTCGTCACCGCGCCCGTCGACGAACTGGAGCGCCGGCTGCGCTCGCGGGCGACCGAGAGCTCCGGCGTGATCGACGAGCGAATCGAGACGGCTCGCCGGCAGTTGGAGCTCGTGGCGCAGTTCGACTACGTCGTCGAGAACGACAACAAGGAGCGCGCTGCGGACGCCTTCGCGGCGATCGTCGCCCAAGCACTCGACGGTGCCGCTACCATGGCCGCACAATGATCCATCCCCGCATCGATGAACTGCTCGACAAGGTGGACTCGCGCTATGCGCTGGTCATCGTCGCCGCCAAGCGCGCGCGGCAGATCAATAACTACCACCATCAGCTCGGCGAAGGCACGTTCGACGAGTTCGCGCCGCCGCTGATCGAGTCCCGTTCCAAGAATTATCTGACGATGGCCCTCGAGGAGACCGCCGAGGGCAAGATCGTCTACGACTACAAGAAGTAGCCCGTAGGGAGCGGGAATCCCCGCGTCGGGCATGATTCGGCGATGAGCCGGATTTTCTTGGGTGTAACCGGAGGAATCGCCGCATACAAGGCGTGTGAGCTGACGCGTCTGCTCGTCAAGACAGGTCACGACGTGATCCCCCTCGTCACCCCCGGCGCGCAGCGCTTCGTCTCCGAGGAGACCTACCTGGCCCTGGCCCGCCGCCCCGCAGGCGAGGATCTCTACCCACATCTGACGCGTGCCGACCTGCTCGTGATCGCGCCGTGCACCGCGAACACGCTCGCGAAGCTCGCACAGGGCATCGCGGACAACGTCCTGACCGAGGCTGCGCTCGCCCATCGAGGCCCGGTGCTACTCGCGCCGGCGATGAATCCTCGCATGTGGGCGCACGCGGCCACCCGCGCGAATGCCGAGCTCCTCCGCGTTCGCGGCGTCGAGTTCATCGGGCCCGACGAGGGCGAGCTGGCCGAAGGAGAGTGGGGCGTCGGGCGCCTCGCCGAGCCGGCAGAGATCTCCGCCCGGATCGCGCAGTTGCTCGCACCCGGCAGCCTCGCCGGCCGCCGCGTGCTGATCACCGCCGGTGGGACGCGCGAGCCGCTCGACTCTGTGCGCTACCTCGGGAACCGCTCCTCGGGGCGCATGGGCGTTGCCCTGGCGGAGGAGGCTCGGCGCCGTGGCGCGGAGGTGATCCTGCTCGCCGCGAACCTGGCGGTCGACGTGCCGCACGGCGTCGAGGCGATTCCGACCCCGACGGCGGAAGCGATGCTCGACGCCGCGCTCGCGTTGCCGGACGTCGACATCCTGCTGCTCGCGGCGGCGGTCGCCGACTACCGGCCGAGCGAGCCGGTCGCCGCGAAGCGGCCGAAGGACGCCCGGGGGTGGACAGTGGAGCTCGAGCCGACGGCGGACATCGCCCTGGCCCTTGGCGCGCGGAAGCGTCCCGGTCAGATCCTGGTCGCCTTCGGCGCCGAGCACGGAGCGGACGGGCTCGCTCGGAAGCGAGAGATGCTGGACTCGAAGCACGCAGACCTCGTCGTCTTCAACGATGTCGGCCAGCCGGGAATCGGTTTCGATGCCACCGACAACGAGGTCGTCCTGGTGCACCGCGACGGCGAGCACACCGTGCCGCGCGCATCGAAAGCTGCGATCGCCGCCGCGATCCTCGACGAGGTGGAAGGGCTGGCTCCATCGGCCTGACGGCGGTCGTGATGGCCGCCGGCGAGGGCTCTCGCCTGCGACCGATCACCGAGCACTGGTCGAAGCCGGTGCTCCCGATCGACGGCCGGCCGGTCGTCGTCTCGCTCATCCACGAGCTGGCCGCCGGTGGCTGCGGGCCGATCATCGTCGTCACGGGCCACCTGGCCGAGCAGGTCGAGGAGCTGCTCGCGCCCTTGCCTTACGAGATCCGCTTCGTCCGCCAGCCGCCCGGCCTCGGCTCAGCGGACGCCGTTGCGCGCGCGGAAGCCACGGCACCGTTTCTCGTCTCGGCGGCCGACACGCTCTACACACCGGGGGAGATCAATCGGTTCGCGAGCGGAGTCCTCAGTGCCGACGGTGCCTACGCCGTGCACGGCAGCTTTCGCCCGCCGCTCTGGGCGCTCGGGCCGAGGGTTGCGCGATTCCTCGATCCGCTGCCGGGGAACGCCCCGTATGAGTTGGCCCATGTTTTCGACAATGCAGTTGCAGAGGGGGCCGTCGTGCGCGCGGTGGAGATCGGCCCGTCGCGTGACCTGACCTCACCGGAGGATCTCGTCCGGGAAAACTTCGACTACCTGAGAGCGGTCCGGGCCGGGGCGGCCGGGGTGTGAGCGACGCCTACGACTTCTTCCGCGAGGGACAGAAGCGGCTGCGCAGCGGGCTGACGGCGCAGGCAACCGTGCCGCTCGAGAAGGCGCGCCGGCTCGAGCCACAGAAGGCCTCGATCCGCGAGGCGCTCGGAATCGCGTACTTCCGGCTCGCCCGCTGGCCCGACGCCGAGCGGGAGTTTCGGACGATCGCCGAGAGCCTCGACCCGACCGACGCCTACGCGCACTACGCGCTCGGCCGCGCACTCGAGCAGCAGGGCCGTAAGGCCGAGGCGAACGGGCACTACAAGCTTGCAAGCTCGATGGATCCCGCCTCGGAGCAGTACAGCTCCCGCATCCTCGACCTCGACGATTAGAGGCCCTCTAACGTGAAAGCCGTTGTCCAGCGCGTCTCTCGCGCCCGATCGACGCCCGGCGGCGCAATCGGCCCCGGGCTCTGCGTGCTGCTCGGCGTGGCGGCCGGGGACGACGAGCCCGTCGCGGATCGGCTGGCCGGCAAGGTCGCACGGCTGCGGATCTTCCCGGCAGCAGACGGCCGGTTCGACCGTTCGCTCCTCGACACCGGTGGTGCTGCGCTCGTGATCAGCCAGTTCACGCTGCTCGCCGAGACGTCGGGCGGTAATCGGCCGAGCTTCTCCGGCGCCGCGCGGCCCGAGCTGGCCGAACCGCTTTACGAG
>JACDGR010000243.1:3160-5521 GCA_013821525.1 Actinomycetota bacterium | reverse complement strand
AAACGCCGACCCTTCGTCATCTTCAAGGCGGCCACGACACTGGACGGCCGGGTGACCGTGCCCGGGCAGCGCTGGGTGAGCGGCGAGGAGAGCAGGCAGCTCGTCCACGAGCTCCGCGCCTCGGTCGACGCGGTCGCGGTCGGCGGCGGCACCGCGCGGGCCGACCTGCCTCGCCTCGACGCACGCGGGGTCGAGACGCCGCACGGACAGCCGCGCCGCCTCGTCTTCTCGCGCGGGCCGCTCCCTGATGGTCTCGACCTCGAGCTGCGAGCCGGGCCGCTCGCGGAGGAGCTCGCGGCCCTCGCTGGGGAGGGTGTGCAGTCGCTTCTGCTGGAGGGCGGGCCGACGCTCGGCGCAGCGTTCTTCGAGGCGGATCTCGTCGACAAGGTGCTCGTCTTCATCGCCCCGCGGATCGGAGGTGACGGGTCGCCGCTGACCGCTGCGCTACCCTCCGCGCGCACGCTCGAACGCCTGACGGCCCGGCCGGTCGGTGGCGACGTGCTCCTCGAGGCCCATGTCCACCGCCCCTAACAGCGATCGCGCCGACGACCAGCTCGTCACGCACCTCAGCCACTGGCTGACGCGGCAGATCGGAAACGACGAGCTCCTGCGCAAGGTGCAAGAGATCGGAACGGACGAGCTGGCGCCCGGCTGCCGCGACGCGGTCGGCGAGCTCGTGGCGGAGCTGAAGGTCGCCGCACCGGGTGAGCGAGCACAGCTCGAGGTAGCCGTCCGCGAGACGGTCGAGACACTCGTCTACGGCGACTGACCCACAGACCAGGTCTGAACCTGGTTCCAGGGCTCCAGCGCGGCGTGACCCTCGAACCTGGTCTGAACCAGGTCGTTGGGTTTCGCCAGCGGCGTGCGGCTCGCTAGCGTTGGGCTTGTGTTCACCGGCCTGATCCGCGAGGTGGGAACGGTCGTCTCGTCGGCCGACGGGCGGCTCGAGCTCTCCGCGCCCGAGACCGCGCGCGGGGTGGCGCTCGGCGACTCGATCGCGATCGACGGGATCTGCCTGACCGTCGTCGCGTTCGACGACGAGCACCTCTCGTTCCAGGCGGTGCCGGAAACGCTCGCACGCACCTCGCTCGCAACCCTCGACCGCGGGTCGAGAGTCAATCTCGAGCCGGCCCTTCGGGTCGGCGATGCGCTCGGTGGCCACTACGTGCAGGGGCACGTCGACGGCGTCGGCCACGTCCGGAGCACCGCGGCGGAGGGCGAGGGCAAGCGGATCTGGATCGACCCGCCGGCGGAGCTGCTGCGCTACATCGCCGAGAAGGGCTCGATCGCAGTGCAGGGGACGAGCCTGACCGTCGCGGCCGTCGACGACGCGGGCTTCGCCGTCGCCCTGATCCCGCACACGCTCGACGAGACTACGCTCGGGGCGCTCGCAGACGGCGACGTCGTGAATCTCGAGGCGGACGTGCTCGCCAAGTACGTCGAAAAACTGCTCCCCCGCTAACGTTCATCCGATGACCGTGACCACGCCTTTCGCGACGATCGAGGAAGCGATCGAGGATGTCCGCGAAGGTCGCATGGTCGTCGTCGTCGACGACGAGGACCGTGAGAACGAAGGGGATCTGACGATCGCCGCCCAGTTTGCGACGCCCGAGGCGATCAACTTCATGGCGACGCACGCGCGGGGACTGATCTGCCTCTGCCTCACCGAAGAGCGTGCCGAGACGCTCGGCCTGCGGCCGATGACCGACCACAACGAGGCGCCGCTCGGCACCGCGTTCACCGTCTCCGTCGAGGCCCGCGAAGGCGTCACGACCGGCATCTCGGCCGCCGATCGCAGCCACACGATCCAGGTCGCGATCCACCCCGACTCGGAAGCCCGCGACCTCGTGCAGCCCGGACACGTCTTCCCGCTACGCGCGCGCCCCGGCGGCGTGCTCGAGCGCATCGGCCAGACGGAGGCAGCCGTCGACCTGGCGCGGCTCGCCGGCCTGAACCCATCCGGTGTGGTGTGCGAGATCATGAATGAGGACGGGACGATGGCGCGCGTCAGCGACCTCGTCCCCTACTGCGCGCAGCACGGTCTGAAGATGGTCACGGTTGCCGACCTCGTCGAGTACCGGCGTCGCCACGAAAAGCTCGTCGAGCGCGGCGCTGCCGTGCAGCTCCCGACAGAGTACGGCGACTTCACGGCGGTCGCGTTCCGCGAGAAGTTGAACGGCAAGACACACGTCGCGCTCGTCAAGGGCGAGGTCGACGGAGCCGAGAATGTGCTCGTCCGCGTGCACTCCGAATGCCTGACCGGCGATGTCTTCCACTCGCTTCGGTGCGACTGCGGCGAGCAGCTCGATCACGCATTGACGCAGATCGAGTCGGCCGGGTGCGGCGTGCTGCTCTACATGG
>JACDGR010000243.1:0-3150 GCA_013821525.1 Actinomycetota bacterium | reverse complement strand
CGGCCTGCTGAACAAGCTTCGCGCCTACGAGTTGCAGGAGCAGGGGTACGACACCGTCGAGGCGAACCTCGAGCTCGGCTTTCCCGCCGACGCGCGCGACTACGGCATCGGCAACCAGATCCTCTCCGAGCTCGGACTGACCTCGATCCGCATCCTCACGAACAATCCGAAGAAGCTGACCGGGATCGACGGGTTCGGCCTGACGGTGGTCGAGCAGGTGCCGATCGAGATGGTTCCGCACGACGAAAACAGGCGCTACCTGGCGACCAAGATGACTAAGCTCGGCCACAGGTTGCACCACCAAGATTTGAAGAACCTCGACCTCGACCTCGTTGACCCCCCGGAGGATGCATGACTGATGCAAACGACAGCCCGACACCGCCTCCCGACGAACCGGCGGTCTCGAGCGACACGCCTCAGCCACTGAACGCAGAGGCACCTCTCGGCGACGAACCCGACGATTTCGCAGCAGACGCACCGGGCGACCCGTTCGCCGGCTGGCCGGCCGCACAGTCCGCGGCCGTGATCGAGGAAGCGCCGTCCGACGTCAGCGTCGAGCACGTCCGCGGCGAGATCGAGGTGCCGACGGGCTACACCGTCCTCGAAGGCACGCCGCTCGGCAATCGCCGCTCGGTCGGCGTCGTCATCTCGCGTTTCAACGGCGGCGTCACCAACCTGATGTTGCGACGCGCGCTCGACGCACTCGTCGAGGCGGGCGTCTCCCCGGACGGGATCACTGTGATGCCCGTGCCCGGCGCGTTCGAGTTGCCCCTTGCCGCTATGGCGCTCGCGAAGACGCGCCGCTATGCCTGCATCGTCGCGCTGGGAGCGATCGTGCGCGGCGACACGCCACACTTCGACTTCGTCGCCGCCGAGTGCGCCTCCGGCCTGCAGCTCGCCGGGATCGAGACGGGCGTACCGGTCGCCTTCGGCGTGCTGACCGTCGAGAACGTCGCCCAGGCCGAGGCCCGGATCGACAAAGCGGCTGACGCCGTTCGCTCGGCGCTCGAGATGGCCGACCTCTTCGCGCGTCTGCGAGCGAGCGCACGGGCCTAGACGCCAGTCGCTACAATCCCGCCCGCGATGTCCAAGATCTGCGCCTATTGCGGCAAGAAGCCCTCGTTCGGAAACCACCGCTCGCACTCGATGGTGGCCACCAAGCGGCGCTTCGACCCGAACCTCCAGCGCGTCCGCGTGCTCCTGAAGGGCTCGCCCCAGCGCGCCTATGTGTGCACCCGCTGCCTCAAGGGCGGCAAAGTCATCAAAGCGGTTTAGCCGCCCGGCGCGTCCCTGAGCGCACGTCGCCTGCCGGGGCCGGGCTAAAGCCCTGTCCCCTCTGGCGCCGCACGCTCAGGAACACGCCGGCACGGCTAACCCAGGACTTGGCTCGTCCGTGGAGTTCAGTCGAAGTAACCGCGGCGACGCGTCTAGGGTCTAATGCTGTGCCGTGGCGGATGACCTGACGCTGGACCTCGAGCTCGGACGACTGACCATCTCGCGCGACGCCGTCGCGGAGATCGTCGCCGAGACCGCGGTTGCCTGTTACGGCGTCGTCGGGATCTCCGCAGGGACGCGCGTCGGTCGCCTCTTTCGCCGCGAAGGGATCAGCGTCGAGGGCGACGCAACTGCGCTGCGCATCGAGCTCCACGTCGTCGTCGAGCACGGCCTCAACCTTGCCGAGGTCGCCGCGACCGTTCGCTCGCAGGTCTCCTACGAGGTCGCGCGCCTCACCGGTCTCGGCGTTACAGCCGTCGAGGTCGTCATCCAGCGCGTCCGGCAGTCGGCATGAGAGCGCGCGCGAGACAGCTTGTCGAAGGCGCACGCGCCGCGATCGAGGCGCACCGTCGGCGCATCGACGACCTGAACGTCTATCCCGTTCCGGACGGCGACACCGGAACCAACCTGACACTGACGGTGCGCTCGATCTCCGAGGCGCTCGCAGGGGAAGGGGCCGAGGATCGCGCGAGCATCGCGAAGGAGATCTCGCGCGCCGCGCTGATGGGCGCCCGCGGTAACTCCGGCGTCATCCTCTCGCAAATCGTGCGTGGCGCGACCGAGTCGCTCGCGGTCTCCAACGACCTTCCGAAGGCGTTTCGCTCGGCGAGCGACGCCGCTTACCGTGCGGTCAAGAAGCCGGTCGAAGGAACCATGCTGACCGCCGTGCGCGCGATGGCCGAGAGCGCCGAGCGCGGCGCGACCCTCGCCGAGATCGTGACCGCCGGCGACGAGTCCGTCGTGCGCACGCGTGTGCAGCTCGACGTCCTGCGCGAGGCCGGAGTCGTCGACGCCGGCGCGGCAGGGCTCGTAGAGATCGTGCGCGGCATCGCGTCCGCCGTCAGCGGCGAGCCGCTGCCCGAGGCACCCGAGCACACCGAGGACGTCGGTTTCGAGGCGATCCACCAGGAGCTCTCGCGGTACCGGTACTGCACCGTGTTCGTGGTCGAAGGGGAGGCGCTCGACCTCGACTCGCTCGAGGCGGAGCTGGAGGAGTTCGGCGACTCGCTGCTCGTCGTCGGCGACCAGAGTGCGCTCAAGGTGCACGTGCACACCGACGACCCGGGCCGCGCCCTCTCGCTCGGCGTCGCCCGGGGGATCGTCGGTGGCGTCGAGGTCGCGAACATGTACGTCCAGACCCAGGAGAGAGAGGAACGGCTGCTGCATGCCGTGCCGGCGGAGCGCGCGACCGCATCGCTCGTCGCGGTGGCAGCGGGAGCTGGCAACCGGGCGCTCTTCGAGAGCCTCGGTGCGACCGTTGTCGACGGCGGCCGCACGATGAACCCGGCGACGGCTGATCTGCTCGAGGCGATCGAGGCTGCAGCCGCCGACGAGGTGGTCGTGCTGCCGAACAACAAGAACATCTTCATGGCCGCCGAGCAGGCCGCGGACCACGCTTCGAAGACGGTGCGCATCGTCCCGACGACCTCGCTGCAGGCGGGCCTGGCCGCGCTTGTTGCTTTCGACGAGACCATCGATGCGAGCGCCAACGCTCAAGTCATGGTCGAGACTCTCGCGACCGTCGCGACAGGGGCTGTCACCGTCGCGTCCCGCGACGTCCAGCTGAACGGCGTCGCCGTGCAGAACGGCAAGTGGCTCGGGCTCGCAGACGGCGAGCCGGTCGCGGGCGGCGAGAGCTTCGACGAGGTCGCGCGT
>JACDGR010000242.1 GCA_013821525.1 Actinomycetota bacterium | reverse complement strand
GACGCCGACCACCGTCCACGGTCCCATGATCCAGCCCATGTCGGTTGCGAAGTGCATGACGTCGCCTGCGTGGATGTCGGCCTGGTAGGCGGTCTCCCTCGTGATCGAGACGAGGAAACCCCCCTGCACGTGGACGACCCCTTTCGGCTTGCCGGTCGTGCCGGAGGTGTAGGTGAGGAGGTACGGCGTCTCGGAGTCGACCTGCAGCGCTGGGAGCCGCGCCGGCTGGTCGTCGAGCTCGAACGGTGCAAGGACGACGTGCTCAACCGACGGTGAGGAGCGGAGCGCCTCTTCGAGAATCGCGAGCATCGGCATGTTTTTCCCGCGGCGCGAGGACGCCGTCCGGGTGATCACGACCTTCGCCTCGCTCGCTTGAAGCCGCTGCGCGACCGCCGGTGCCGCGAAGCCCGAGAACACCGGCACCTGGATCGCGCCGATGTGTGCGATTGCGTGGGAGGCGACCGCGACCTCCGGTGACATCGGCAGGAAGATCGCCACGCGGTCACCCGGCTCGACTCCGCGCGCGACCAGGAGCTCCGCAAGCCGTGTCACGTCGCGCGAGAGCTCGGCGAAGGTCGTCTCGCGCCGCGAACCGTCCTCTCCGAGCCCGACTGCGGCGATAGCGTCAGGACGACGGGTGGCCCAGCGATGGACGCAGTTGTCGGCGATGTTCAGACGCGCGCCGACGAACCACGTCGTCCACTCGGGCCCCCGGCTGTCGTCGAAGACCGCCGTCCACGGCTCGGAGAACTCGAGCCCCATGTCGTCGATCGCGAGCGGCCAGAACCAGTCCGGATCCTCGACCGACCGCTGCACGAGCTCGCGGTAGCCGGCGACGCCCGCCCGCCGCACGAGGCGGGTCGCGTTCGCATGCTCGACGGTCGCCTCGTCAGGGCGCCACACCACCTCGGTCACAGCGGGCGATCCTACTCGCAGAGCGCGTCCCGCTTGCGCGCCCGAGTTAGCGCTTGCTAACTTAGCGAGCACTAACTTTCAGCCGGAAGAGGGGGACGTTGGCATGCAGCGGTTCGTGACGGAGGAGAACAAGAAGTGGTGGACGCTCGCCGCGGTCTCGGTCGGGTTGTTCATGATCATGCTCGACAACACGGTCGTGAACGTTGCGCTCCCGTCGATCAAGCACTCGCTCGGCATGAGCATCGAGGGGCTCGAGTGGGTGGTCGCGGGCTACGCGCTCACGTTCGCCGCATTCATGCTGATCGGCGGCAAGCTCGCCGACTACGTCGGCCGGCGCCGGATCTTCATGGTTGGCCTCGCAGTCTTCACCGCCGCGAGCCTTGCTTGCGGCCTTGCTCCGAACGGTGGGTTCCTGATCGGCGCGCGCATCGTGCAGGGGTTGGGCGGCGCGCTGATGAATCCGGCGACGCTCTCGATCATCACGGCCACCTTCGAGCCGCGCGAGCGGGGGAAGGCGATCGGCATCTGGGCCGGCGTGTCCGCGATGGCGCTCGCGATCGGGCCACTCGTCGGTGGCCTTCTGACCGAGCACGTCAACTGGAACTGGATCTTCTTCGTCAACGTCCCGATCGGGATCCTCGGACTGGTCGCAACGCCGCTCTTCATCGACGAGTCACGCGACCAGTCGGCACAGCAGCGCCTCGACATACCCGGGCTCGCTACCTCGGCGCTCGGGTTGTTCTCGCTCACCTACGCGTTCATCGAGGCGAACAACTACGGCTGGACGTCACCACGCATCCTCGCTGCGTTTGCAATCGCTGTCATCGCACTGGGCGGCTTCGTGCTCCTCGAGCGGCACCAACGCGCGCCGATGCTCGACCTCTCGCTCTTCCGTAACCGCACCTTCGGGGGCGCGAACGCGGCGATGTTGTTCGTCGGGCTCGCGATGTTCGGGACGTTCTTCTACGTCTCGCTCTACATGCAGAACGTCCTGCACTACTCACCCGTCGAGGCGGGCGCGAGCTTCCTGCCGATGACGGTGTTGATCATCCTGATCGCTCCGCGTGCCGGCGCCCTGACCGATCGTGTTGGCTCACGCTGGCTCGTCGGCATCGGCATGACGCTGCTCTCGGCGATGCTCTTCTACTACACCCAGCTCGGCGCGCACGAGCGCTTCTGGAACCTTCTGCCCGGCCTCCTCCTCGGCGGGATCGGGATGGGCATGACGATGACCCCGGTGACGGCGGCTGCGATGAGTGCGGTCGCGGTCGACAAGGCCGGCGTCGGCTCGGCGGTGCTCAACTCGTCGCGGCAGGTCGGCGGGTCGCTCGGAATCGCGGTCATGGGCTCGATCGTCGCGTCGAGCAGCTCGTATCTGACCGGCTTCCACGACGCGCTGCGCGTCGGTGCGCTCCTCTGCCTTGCCGGGGCGGCCGTTGCCGTCGTGGCGATCCGCAAGATCGACCACGCCCAGCGCGAGCCGCGCCCGGTCGGTGCGGCGGAGGCCGCATGACACGAGCCGTCGTCGGCGCGGGCACCGCCACCGGCACCGCCGCGGGCACCGCCACCGGCACACCACGGCTCTCGGCCGAGAAGCGGCGTGAGGCGGTGCTCGATGCCGCGTGCAGCTACTTCTCGCGCACGAGCTATCGCGGCGCTACGACCGTCGAGATCGCGCGCGAGGCGGGGATCAGCGAGCCGATCCTCTACCGCCACTTCGGCTCGAAGCGTGACCTGTACATCGCCTGTCTCGACGAGGCGTGGCGCAGCTTCCGCGAGGGGAGTGAGCGGGCGATCGCCGAGGATCCCGACCGCTGCCTCGGCGCGATCGCCGACGCCTACATGGCGAAACGCGCACGCATCCGCATGGTCGACCTGTGGATCCAGTCGCTCACCGAGGCCTCCGACGATGCGCTGATCGCCGCCGCGCTCCGCAAGCAGGTGCGTGAGGTGCACGGCTTCTTCGCCGACGTGATCCGTGACGGCCAGGCGCGCGGCGTCATCCAGGCAGACCGCGACCCGATCGCCGAGGCGTGGCTGTTCGTCGCGGGTGGCCTCCTGACGACGATGGACAACCGGCTCGGCGGCCTGCTCGGCGACGATCTCGAGCGCGTGCGCACCGAGCGCCGGCGCTGGATGCTCGGCCAACCTTAGAGCGATCTCGGACCGCGAGAAAGCCCCGGCTGCGGCACCCGGGGCCTTCCCTGGTCAGGCGGGGCGCCGGATCGGCGGTTTCCGAGTTCGGCCCTGCGGCACGGCCGGCTTGCTCAGAACGTCAATCCCTGCGGCGCTCCCCCTGCACGTGGCTTGGCGTCAAGCCGTCGTGCAAGGTGCGCTCACTCTAGGAGCCATGGCCGACTCTGTCAAGTAGCTCGGTCAAGTGATTTCAGCGCGGGCTACTTGACCGGAAAAGGTGAGCAAAATACCCCTTTTGGGGGACATGTCCCGAAAAGGGGATTGCTTTCAGGTCAAGCGTCCTGCACACTGCACTGACCAATGCCTACTCCTCGCGCCGCACGCGGAGACGACGACTTCGCCGCCCCCGTCTCGCCCTCCGTCTCACCCATCGCTGCGCCCTCCCGCTTTGCAGGGCAACGCCTCAGCGGTCGGACTTCGGTCGGCAAAGCCCAGGGAGGTCGCATGGGCGAGCGGCTGCGCCAGCTCCGGGTGGCCGCAGGCCTCACGCAGACCGATCTCGCGGGCGACCGGTTCTCGAAGGAGTACATCTCGCAGATCGAGCGCGGCAAGACGCGGCCGACGGTCGAGACGGTCGAGTGGCTCTCACTGCGCCTCGGCGTGGACGCCGGCTTCCTCGGCAGCGGCGTCTCGGCGGACGAGCGCGCGAAGGCCGAGGCGTTCCTCGCCCGCGCCGACGCGCTGCTCGAGGAGCACGAGTTCGAGGGTGCGATCGGCGAGTACGCGAAGGCGCTGCCGGCGGTGCTCGGCACGGGCTCGACCGAGCTGCACGTTCGCAACCTGAACGGTGAGGCGATGGCGCGCGCCCACACGGGTGACGTCAAGGGCGCACTGGCGCTGCTCGGCGAATCGCGCGTGCTCGTCGAGCGCGAAGATTTTTCGGACATCGACCGCGCCGAGGTGCTGTACCGCCTGGGGGTTTGCCGGTACATGCTTTCCAGCATCTCGACCGCGGTCGGCCTCTTCAACGAAGCGCTGACCCTTGCCGAGCGCTCGGGGCTCCCCTCCGACGCGCTCCGCCAGAACGTCTTTGCCTGGCGGTCGAGGTGCTACCGCCGCCAGCGTGACTTCGAGGCGGCGCGCGAGGACGTCGAGCACGCGCTCGAGCTCGCGGAGTCGATGCACGACGCGCGTGCCCTCGGCCAGGCCTACTTCCAGGCGTCCGTGCTCGCCGAGCGGGACGGTCACTGGGTGCTCGCCCGCACCTACGCCGAGAAGGCGAAGACGCAGTACGAGGAGCTCGAGGACCGCGCCAACATCGGCCGGTTGCTGAACAACCTCGGCGGGATCGAGTTCCTGCTCGGCAAGCCCGAGCAGGCGGTCGAGCATCTGAAGCACGCCTTCGCCGTCGCCCTCGAGGTCGGTCGCACCGAGGAGGCCGCAACCGCGATCTCGTCACTCGCACAGGTGCATCTGCGCACCGGCGACTCGGAGCGCGCAGAAGAGCAGGCCTTCCATGCGCTGGAGCTGATCGGTGACCGCGACGACATGCTCGACGAGATCGGCAACGCCCGCCTCGTGCTCGGGCGCGCGCTGCTCGCGCAGGAGCGTCTCGAAGACGCCGACACCGCGCTCGCCGCGGCCGAGGACGCCTTCGCGCAGATTTCTTCCACGTCTCATCGAGCTGCCGCGTGGATCGCACAGGGTGACCTGTCGACTCGCCGGGGTGACGAGAGCCGCGCAGCGGTTCTCTATCGCCAGGCGGCTGAGGCCCTGCAGGACTTCCGGTTCTAGAGGAGAGGAGGTGTTCTCTGTGGCAACCAAGCTCGCTCTGCTCCTTCGCCGGCGCCGTTCCGTTGTGCTCGTGGTGTCCGTCGTCGCGGCCGTCGTCGGCGCGAAGTTCGGTCATCCGGGTCATGGCCAGTTCGGCATGTGGGACGGTCCCCTCTAGGGTCTAGACCCCTCGATCCGCGCGCTTGCAAGCTGGGGAGCCGGCAGCGCGCCTCAAGGTCGAGACAGCATCGCGGGCTGGGGCGGGGACCCCTACGCGGCGGTGCGCATGAGAACGCGGAGGTCGTGCAGCACCTGGCGCGCCTTCACCTGCGAGTCGTAGAGCACGCGCTCCTTCCCGCGCGGGTCGACGAGCGCCGTGTAGGCAACGTGGTCGACGACATCGGGGTCTTTGCGGACGCTCAGCACATGCCAGGCAGCCCAGGTCTTCTCCAACGCTGCTGCCGAGCCGATCAAGTACCTGAACTGTGGCAGGAGCCCGCGTTCGCGCACGTACCTGTCGACGGCAGCGGCGGAGTCGCCCTTCGGGTCGACGCTGACGGCGAGCACGCGCACGCGGTCGCGCTTGGGCCCGAGCTGGCGCAGCGTCTGGTTCAGGTTCTGTGCGATCAGCGGACAGACGTCGGGGCAGTGCACGTAGAGAAAGGTGACGAGCACGTAGCGGCCGTGCTGGCCGGCC
>JACDGR010000241.1:4482-5578 GCA_013821525.1 Actinomycetota bacterium | reverse complement strand
GCTTCAGGAGGCGTGGCGGCGGTCGATCCTCCCTGCGGTCTCCGAGCGTTCGATCCCGTTCGGGAGCGCCCTCTCCGAGGCGCATCCCGCGGCGCTCGCCGGCGACACGCTGACGCTCGAGTTCCCGACCACAGCGTCGTTCCATCTCCGCCTCGCCGAGGACACGAAGAACGCTGGGCTCCTGCGCGACGCGCTGTTCGAGGTGACGGGGCGCAAGCTCGCGGTGAACTTCGAGCTCGGTGACGCTGCCGCTGCGAGCGAGCGCGATGACTCGCCGGCGAGCGAGGAAGACGTTCTCGAATTGATGAAGAGCACCTTCGACGCGAGGGAGTTGGACACGTGAGCTTCGACATGAATGCTTTGCTCAAGCAGGCACAGGAGATGCAGGCGCAGATGCAGCAGATGCAGGAGGACGCGGCTAAGGAGACCGCGGAGGCATCGGCGGGCGGCGGGATGGTGACGGTGGTCGCGTCCGCGAACGGCGAGATTCAGGAGCTGCGGATCGATCCGAAGGCGATCGACCCCAGCGATCCGGAGATGCTCGCCGACCTGGTGATGGCCGCCGCGAACGAGGCGTTGCGCGCCGCGCACGCCAAGGTCGAGGCGAAGATGAAGAGCATGCTCCCGCCGGATCTCGGCGGGCTGCTGCCCGGGCTATAGACGAGTCGTTCTTCGCGAAGCTGCTCGATGTGGGCAGCGAGCTCGAGTTCGGCGAGGGTCACGTCCTCGTCGAGCCCGGCGAGCCGGTGTACGGGCTGTTCCTGATTCGCAGCGGCGTCGTGCTCGTCCAGACGCCGATCGAGGAGTACGAGCGCGGCCCTGGCCATGTCGTCGGCGAGTGGGAGAAGCTCGACGGCAGCGAGGACGTGCGCGTGACGGCGCAGTCCGACCTGCGCCTGGTCGCGGTCAGCCGCTCGGACTACGAGGCAGCGCTGACGGGGTAGCGCTAGTACCCGCCACCGCCCTTGCCGCAAGCGGCGAGGAGCAGCGGCAGCACGGCGAGCAGCGCGAGCAAGAGGGTTAGCGGGAGAGGTCTCATACCTCGACTACGCCAAACCGGCCCCGCCGGTTTGCGCCGTGGCGCTCGGAGACGTGT
>JACDGR010000241.1:0-4472 GCA_013821525.1 Actinomycetota bacterium | reverse complement strand
CCCCCCCCCCCACGACCGTCTGTGACAGGTCCCGGGGCCTGTCCCCGGGACGTGTCGGTTTTTGCCACGGTTGGTCTAGCCGAGGTGGGCGGGCACAATGGCTCGCATGTTCAGCCCCTCCGTCGAGAATCTCGTGGCGCAGCTGACGCGCCTGCCCGGAATCGGGTCGCGCACCGCGCAGCGGCTAGCATTTCACATCCTCCAGAAGCCCCCCGAGGATGCGCTCGCGCTCGCGCAGGCGCTCACCGAGGTGAAGGAGCGCGTTCGCTTCTGCCGCGAGTGCGGCAACCTGACCGAGGAGGAGCTCTGCGGCATCTGCACGGACGCACGGCGCGACCACTCACTGATCTGCGTGGTCGAGCAACCCGTCGATGTCGTCTCCCTCGAGCGCACCGCGGAGTTCCGCGGGCTCTACCACGTGCTCGGCGGCGCGCTCTCGCCGCTCGACGGCGTCGAGCCGAGCCACCTGCGCATCGACGAGTTGCTGCGCCGCGTCGAGCGAAACGGCGTGCAGGAGGTCGTGCTCGCGACCAATCCGAACATGACGGGCGAAGCGACCGCCGCGTTCCTCGCGGATCGGCTACGCGGACGCGTCAGGGTCACGCGGCTCGCGAGCGGGCTCCCCGTCGGCGGTGACCTCGAGTACGCCGACGAAGTCACTCTCGGACGCGCCCTTTCCGGTCGCCGAGAGATGTGACGCCCTGCCGTCGCCGTAGGCCGCCTGGACGACCCGCGCGAGGAACTGCTCCGTGCGGTGCGCGATCCAGAAGCAGAAGACGGCGAGCGGAAGCTCGACCAGGATCGCAAGCAGCAACGAGCGATACAGCTCGTCGGCGTGGCTCTCGAGGACGACGTCGAACCAGGCGTCCGTGAGAAGCATCGTCCCGGTCGCGGCCGAGAGGGCTCCGACCCAGGGAGACCGGCGGTACGCGGCGATCGCCGTCAGCACGAAGAGCAGCGCGAGGCCGCTGTCGAAGCCGGACCAGGCGATGTCCCAGCTCTCGGTCACGTGATGGGGCCTCAGGTTCGAGGAGAGCCAGATCGTCCACGGCAGCAACCCGATCCCGAGCGCCCCGAAGACGACGATCACCCACTGGCGGAGCGTGTTGGGACGAGGCAGCACGGGCCTACACTGTTTCAGATGACCGTGACCGAATTCGAGGCAATGCCCGCAGTCGAGCGCGCGGCGGACACGCCAGGCCTCGTCGTGATGAAGTTCGGCGGCACCTCGGTCGGCGACGCGGACAAGCTGAAGCGCGTTGCGCAGCGGCTCGTCGCCGCACGTGCCGCGGGCAGCAAGGTGATCGCGGTCGTGTCCGCGATGGGCCACACGACCGACGAGCTCGTCACGCTCGCGCAGCAAGTCTCGCCCAACCCGCAGGAGCGCGAGCTCGACATGCTCCTATCCGTCGGCGAGCGAATCTCCTGCGCGCTCGTCGCGATGGCGATCGTCGATCTCGGCCAGAGCGCGATCTCGCTCACCGGCTCGCAGGCCGGGATCGTCACCGACTCGACGCACACGAAGGCGAAGATCGTCGAGGTGCGTGCGCATCGGATCCAGGAGGCGCTCGACCGCGACGAGATCGTCCTCGTCGCCGGCTTCCAGGGCGTCTCGCGAGAGTCCTTCGACGTGACGACGCTCGGCCGCGGTGGATCCGATACGACCGCGGTCGCACTCGCTGCGGCGCTCGGCGCCGACGCATGCGAGATCTACACCGACGTGCGCGGCGTCTTCACCGCCGACCCCCGCCTGGTCGCGACCGCGCGCAAGCTCGACCGCGTCAGCTTCGAAGAGATGCTCGAGATGGCCTCCTCCGGCGCAGGTGTGATGATGGCCCGCTCGGTCGAGATCGCGCGAACGCATAACGTTCGCCTGCACGTTCGCTCCTCGTTCGAGGATCGCGAGGGAACCTGGATCACCGAGGAGGACGACCCGATGCTCGAGAAAGCGCTGATCTCCGCCGTCGTGCACCAGCGCGAAGAGACGGTCTACCGCGTCTCCGGCGTCTCGTCCGCCACGCTCTTCGGCGCGCTCGCGGCTGCGAACGTCAACGTCGACACGATTCTCCAGAGCTCCGCAGAGATCGTCTTCTCCGCGCCGCCCGAGGACAAGCGCGCAGCGGCAGCGGCCCTCAACGGGCTGGGCGGCGCCTGGGAGGCGCGCGACGATCTCGGGAAGGTCTCGGTGATCGGCGCCGGAATGAAGAGTCATCCCGGAGTGGCCGCGAAGACGTTCGCGACGCTCGAAACCGCAGGAATCGACCCGGCCGTCGTCTCAACCTCACCGATCAAGATCGCCTGCCACATTCCCTCCGATCACGTCGACGCCGCGGTGCGCGCGCTCCACGACGCCTTTGAGCTCGCCTAGCCCTCGCATCGGAGTCGTCGGGGCGACAGGCGCCGTCGGCGCGGTCACGCTCGGCTTGCTCGCGGATCGCGGCTACGACGACGTGCGCGTGTTCGCGTCCGCGCGGTCTGCGGGCCGGCAACTCGGCGAGCACACCGTCGAGGAGGCGACTCCGGAGGCACTGTCGCGCGGCGACATCGACCTGTTCCTCTTCTCGGTCGGCACCGGCGCGTCCCGGGAGCTTGTGCCTCACGCTGTTCGCGGCGGCGCGATTGCGATCGACAAGTCGTCGGCGTACCGGCTCGAGCCGGGCATCCCACTTGTCGTCCCCGAGGTGAATCCCGGCCGAGCGCTCGAGGGCGGCAAGATCATCGCGAACCCGAACTGCTGCACCATCCCGCTCACCTGCGTGCTGAAGCCGCTGCACGAGGAAGCGGGGCTCGTTCGCGTGCGCGTCGCGACGTACCAGTCGGTTTCCGGTGCGGGCGCCCAGGCGATGGAGCGGCTGCGCAGCGAGCCGCAGGAGGAGCACGACTTGCGGATGGACTGGGACTTCGACGGTGAGGAGTTCGACGAGGAGTCGAAGCTGCGCGCCGAGACGCGGAAGATCATGGAGCTACCCGAGCTGCCGATCCAGGCGACGTGCGTCCGCGTGCCCGTGCTGGTCGGCCACGCGGAGGCGATCTGGATCGAGACCGAGAGCGAGCTGACAGCCGACCGGGCGCGCGAGTTGCTCGCGGCCGCACCGTCGGTGCGGATCGAGGAATTTCCATCGCCGGGCCAGGCCGCCGGCGAGGACGAGGTGCTCGTCGGCCGGATTCGCCGCGACCCGACGGTCGACCGCGGTCTCGCGCTCTTCCTCGCGTGCGACAACCTGCGCAAGGGCGCGGCGCTGAACGCGATTCAGATCGCCGAGCTCGTCCTGCAGCGCGAACGCATCACGGCCTGATGGACATCGGGATGGTCGGCAGGTTCTTCGGTCGCCGTACCGGTGGCAACTGGCGCCCGCCTGCGGACGAGCTTCGTTTTGCGGCCGCCGCCGGCTTCGACACCGTGCAGATCCGCAGCGACCGTCCCGGCGAGCTCGAGGACGATCTGGGAATCGCTCCGGCCGAGCTCGGGGCGCTATTCGACGAGATCGGGCTCGAGCCGGTGCTCGAGATGCTGGTGCGTCACGAGGGTGACCCGGGAACGTTCGGTCGGGCGCTCCGCGCGAACCTGGAAGCGATCGAGGCGATCGGCGTGCTGCGCGTGCACATCCACCCGGTCGGATCGCATGACGCGGCGCCGCACCTGCAGCACGACTTCGCGGAGGCGGTGGAGATCGCGGAGGAAGCGGGGTTGATCTTCGGCGTCGAGCACAACCCGCCGGGGCACCGGCTACTCACCGAGCCCGGCGAGATCGAGGCGCTGCTCGAGCTCATACCGGCGCTCGGCTTCGTCTGGGATACGAACCACACGCTCCCGGAGCACCGCGACCGTTTCCTCGCGCTGCGCGAGCGCTTCACGCTCGTGCACGTCTCCGATACACCGCTCCCCGAGACGAACTACCACCTGCCGCTCGGCCGCGGCAGCGTCGACCTGGCTCCGCTCGAGGGCCTCGACGTGCCGTTGATCCTCGAGATCGGCGGCCAGCCGGTCTCTGGCGGGTACGGGCGCGACACGGACGACGTCCTGCTCGATTCGCTCGCGCGCCTGCGGCGCGCGTAACCCAGCGACCAGGTTCAGACCAGGTTCAGACCAGGTTCAGACCAGGTTGCCGGGTCACGGTGCGCAGCAACCCAGCGACCAGGTTCAGACCAGGTTCAAGGGTTCGGTGGCGCCGGCACGGCCTCCGGCACGCCGAACGCGTTGCGCACGACGCTCAGGACGCGCTCGCGCTTGCCCTCGACGACCGGCACGAGGCCGCCTAGCTCGAGACGCGACAGGCCGGCGCGGCCCGACGAGCGCATCACCTCGAAACCGAAATCCGCGAGGAAATCCTGTGGGAACACCGTCTTGTGCACGCGGAAGCGCTCGTAGCTCGACTCCCCCTCCGGGTATCGGTAGGAGAACGCCTCGAGCCCGCGCGCACCGCGATCGCGAGCCTCGCCGATCGCCGCGAGGAACAGCGACTGCAGCACCC
>JACDGR010000240.1 GCA_013821525.1 Actinomycetota bacterium | reverse complement strand
GGCGCGGCGTCGGCGCGGTCGGGAACGCCGGGCGGTGGGGCGACCTGCCCGGCGAAGGAGACTTCGCCGTCATCAACCCGTCCGGCGAGGGTAGGCGTCTGCATCTGTACTCGTGGGGCTACCGCGGTCAGATCGACGACCTGGCGCGGATGCCTGCGATCGTCCGCGCCCACGGTGTCCGAGTCGACCCGCGGCGGATCTATGCCGTCGGCGGCTCGATGGGTGGCCAGGAGACGCTTCTGCTCGTCGCATTTCATTCGCATCTGCTGGCAGGAGCAGCTGCGTTCGACCCGGCAACCGACATGGGCCGGCGCTATCGGGATTTCGCCCGGCTCAAGCACGGGCGGTCGCTGCAGCGGCTCGCCCGGCTCGAGATCGGCGGCACGCCGGCGCAGCACCCCGAGGCGTATGCGCTTCGGAGCCCGGATACCCTCGCACGCAGGATCGCGCGCGCGAACATTCCGATCCAGCTCTACTGGAGCTCGCACGACCGCGTGATCCGCGACCAGTCGTTCGAGACTGCGGTGCTTGCGCGATCGCTGCGGCGCGATGACGACGAGGCACGCCTGTGGGATTTCAAGGGCGCCTGGCAGCACACGGCCGAGATGCGATCCTCGACGCGTCTACCGCGCGCGCTCTATCGCTTCGGGCTGTTGCCCGCCAAGGATGTGCCGCCGTTGCCGGCTAGGCCCGCGCGGGTGTCGGTCGCCTGACGAGCGCGGTCTCGAGGTCGGCGATCAGGTCGTCGACCGCCTCGATCCCGACCGAGAGCCGTACGAGATTGTGCGGCGGTGCGAACGGCGCACCGGCTGTCGAGGCATGCGTCATGCGGGCCGGATGCTCGATCAGGCTCTCGACACCGCCGAGCGACTCGGCCAGCTGAAAGAGGTTCGTCCGGGCGACGAGCTCGATCGCCTCCTCGTCGGTCGCGGTGGTGAACGAGATCATCCCGCCGAAGTCGCGCATCTGTGCGCGCGCCACGTCGTGACCCGGGTGGTCGGGCAGACCCGGGTAGTAGACCCGCTCGACTGCGTCGTGGCCAACGAGGAAGTTGGCGATCGCGCCCGCGTTCTCGCAGTGCTGGCGCATTCGGACGGCCAGCGTCTTGATCCCGCGCAGCACGAGCCAGGAGTCGAACGGGCCCGGCACGGCGCCGAGGGACTTCTGCAGAAACGCGAGGCGCTCAGCGAGTGCGTCGTCGTTGGTAGCGATGAAGCCGCCGATCGTGTCGCTGTGGCCGCCGAGGTACTTCGTCGTCGAGTGGACGACGGCGTCCGCGCCGAGATCGAGTGGCTGCTGCAGGTAGGGCGTCGCGAAGGTGTTGTCGACGACGAGCAATGCGCCGACGGAGTGGGCGGCTGCCGCTGCCTTCCGGATGTCGACGATGTTCAGCAGCGGGTTCGATGGGGTCTCGACCCAGACGAGCTTCGTGTCGCTGTCGAGATGGGAGGCGAGGTTGTCGTCGAACTCACTCGCAGGGACATAGGTGAACTTGTAGCCCTTCGGTTCGTACACCTGTGACGTCATCCGGTAGACGCCGCCGTAGACATCGGCGATCAGGACGACGCGCTGGCCCGGGTCGACGAGGTGCATCAAGGTCGTCGTCGCCCCGAGGCCGGAGCTGAACGCGACGCCGTGCTTTGCGTTCTCGAGGCTCGCGAGCGCTTCCTGCAGCGCGCTGCGCGTCGGGTTCGCGACGCGCGCATAGTCGTAACCCTTGTGAACGCCGACCGCCTCCTGCACGTAGGTCGAGGTCTGGTAAATCGGCGTGATGATCGCGCCGGTCGCGGGGTCGGGCTCCTGCCCCGCGTGAATCGCACGAGTCTCGAACTGCATTCCGTCGAAGCCGTCCTGCTCGGAGTCGTCCTGCTCGGAGCTCATGCGCGCACCCTATCGGGAGCGCCCAGCCATGCCTCGAACCGACATGTCCCGGGGCCTGTCCCCGGGACATGGCGGTTGTGGACGCGATTTGAGCGGACGTGTCCTGGGGCCTGTCCCTGGGACATGGCGGTTGTGGACAGCTTCACCCGCCGTGGAGCCGCGGCTGTCAGCGGATGGTGCTGTCGGCGAGGCGCGCGCCGAGGAAGCGCGCCAGATCGCGCAGTGGCTTCTGGAGCGAGAACGGGCGGACGCCGGGCTCCCACCAGAGGCCCTGCACGCGCAGCTCTCCGGCGCGGCGATCGTGCACCGGCTCGATGCGCCCGACGATCCGCTCGCCGCGCAGGATCGGCAGCACGTAGTAGCCGTACTGGCGCTTTGCCTGCGGGACGTACATCTCGAGCCGGTAGTAGAAGTCCCACAGCGCCTCGGCGCGGTTGCGGTCGTGGATCAGACGGTCGAACGGTGAGAGGAACGTCGTCCGCTCCCGCGGCACGGGGCCATCGTTGGCCTCCGGGTGGGCGAACAGGCGGCCGCGCTCGACCCGCACGCCCAGCGAGCGAAACCGTTGCTCGTCGAGGATCCGCGCGGCGTCCTGCCACCGGAGCCGTTCGGTCGGCGGATACCACCGCTCCGCGAGATCCCAGAGCCGCTGCTTGCCACGTCGCCCGACGACTGCGACCTCGCCGCGCGCGTTCAGCACGCCGAGCATCAGCCCCATCTTGCGCGAGCCCCACCAACGATGCGCCTCGCGCTTGCTCGGTGCGTGATCTTCGATCTCACGCGAGAGAAGCGGCCCGCGCCGGTCGAGCTCGCGCAGGACATAGCGGCGAAACGACGCATTCTCCTGCAGGAAGGCGATGTGCCATCGCGCACTCGTGCCGTCTCGCCGACGCATCCGCGCCTGCAGGAGCGGCAGCTCTTCGATCGGCCAGACGAAGGCATTCCACTCGACGAGCTTGCGCTCGTGCCAGAGCAGCCTCTCCAGCTCCGCCACGTCGTAGGCGTTGCCGAGCCGGCTCCAGAGAACGAGGTGCTGGGGCGGTGCAACGGTCGAGATCGGGTCGAGTTGCAGGAAGCCGAGCGTTCGCACCGTGCTCAGCACGTCCGATGCCGTGCCGTCCAGCAGTTGCGCGCGCACAGCAATGCGCCGCGCCTCGGCGGGGGAGACTTCACGCAAGCTCTGCACGCTCCAATCCAAGCGTGCGCGCAAGACGAGCGGCCGCACGCTCGAGCTTTGCGCCGACGTTCCCACGCACCCCTGGTTCCGCGGTGAACTTCCGAACCCGCAACACGCGATCGCCCGCGAGAAGCGGCAACACGTAGTAACCGTACTCGCGCTCGTGCTCGCGCTTGTACACCTCGATCACGTGCCGGAACCCGAACAGCCGCTCGAGCAGCGACCGATCCCAGACGAAATTGTCGAACGGGCACACGAGCGTCGGCGGCGCAGGCGCTCCGTCCAGCTCGGCGCCGGGCAACACGTAGAACGGCTGACCGCCATCCTCGACGGCTACCTCGCGCAACCGCCCCTCGCCGACGAGAGCGAGCAGGTGCGGGTGCAGGCGCGCGCGTCCGCCACGGAGTCGCCAGTGCTCGCGGATCGCGGCCTCCGTCAGCGCACCGCGAGCACCGACTGCGAGCAGCGCGAAGGTCCGGAGCGTCTCGGCGTCGGATGGTGTCGGCGCTTCGAGCAGGTGCTTGGGAATCACGCGCTCGGCCAGCTCGTACCGGCGCTGAAAGCTCCGACGACCGGCGATCACGAGCGTGCCGCAGTCCCACAATGCCTCGAGGATCATCTTTGCCGGCTTCCAGTTCCACATGCCGCCGCCGCCGGTGCCCTCGAAATCGCGGGAGCCGAGTGGCCCCTCGTTGCGAATCCGTTCGAGCACGGGCCCGACGAGCTCGCCGTGCTCGCGGAGCGCCCGGTCGTGCGCGCCCCAGTGCCCCTTGCCCTCCATCACCAGACGGAAATGCGGCCAGAGCTCGATCGGCAGGAGCCATGCCTCGTGCGCCCAGTACTCGAACACGCGGCCCTCGCGCAGTAGCCGTGGCGTGACGTCTTCGTCGAACGCCCCGACGCGAGCGGAGAGTGTCAACCGGTGCGCGCGGTCGACCGCGGAGATCGAGTCGAGCTGCACGGCGCTCAACCGGCGAATCGTCGCCTCGACCTCGCCGGCTCCGGCTCGCCGGAAGCGTGAGGCGAACCCCTGCGAGCCGACGACGAGCCGGCGCACGTCTGCGAGCGCTACGGGAACTTCGCCGCCCCCCTAGCGGTGCGCGAGGTAGTCGAGCAGGTCGGAGCGCGTGACCATCCCGACCGGCTTGCCATGGTCGGCGACGACGACGGCGTTCGTCCCACTCGTGAGCGTGGTGACGATGTCATCGACCGACGCCCCGAGCTCGACGGTGGCGAGCGGCCCTTGCATCGCCGAGGCGACGTCCTCGTGCAGCGCGTCTGCGTTCTTGAAGACGCGGTCGAGGAGCGCACGATCCTGCAGCGAGCCGATCACGTCTGCGAGCGAGGCGACCTCGCCGTCGCGAACGACGGGGAGCTGCGAGATCGAGTACTGCTCCATGACGCCGATCGCCTCCGCAACCTTCTGGTGCGCAGAGATCGTGACGAACGGCGGCGTCTCGCCCTGCTTGGAGCGCAGCAGCTCCCGCACGGTCGGCGCCGGCGCCGAGCGCTCGAGGAACCCATGCTCGAGCATCCAGTTGTCGTCGAGAAACTTCGAGAGGTAGGAGCGGCCAGAGTCCGGCAGCACCGTCAGCACCCGCGCGTCGGCCGAGAGCCCTTGCGCGTAGACGAGCGCGCCCGCGATCGTCGAGCCGGATGAGCCACCGACGAGCAGGCCTTCCTCGCGCGCCAGCCGCCGCGCAGCGAGGAACGAGTCGCGGTCGGACACGCGCACCCAGTCGTCGACCACCTTCGGGTCCATCGTCTCGGGCCACGTGTCCTTGCCGATCCCCTCGACGAGGTACGGGTGCAGGTCTGCGTCGCTCTTCGCCGTGTAGACAGAGCCTTCGGGATCGACGCCGACGATCTTCACCTCGGGCTTGCGCTCCTTGAAGTACCGGCCGACGCCGCTGATCGTCCCGCCGGTGCCGACCGAGATGACGATCGCGTCGATCTCGCCGCCCGTCTGTTCCCAGATCTCCGGCCCGGTCGTGCGGTAGTGCGCCTCGGGGTTCGACATGTTCGAGTACTGATCGGGCTTGAAGCCGCCGGGAATCTCCTCGGCGAGCCGTGAGGAGACCGAGTAGTACGACTCCGGCGAGTCGTGCTCCACCGCAGTCGGCGTGATCACGACCTCGGCGCCGTAGCCGCGGAGCATCGAGATCTTCTCCTGGCTCATCTTGTCCGGCATCACGAAGATGCAGCGGTAGCCCTTCTGCGCCGCAGCGATCGCGAGGCCGACACCGGTGTTTCCCGATGTCGGCTCGACAATCGTTCCGCCCGGCTTCAGCAGCCCGTCCCGCTCGGCCGCCTCGATCATCGCGAGGCCGATCCGGTCCTTGTTCGACCCGCCCGGATTCATGAACTCGAGCTTCGCGAGGATCGTCCCCGGAACGTCCGCGGAGATTCGATCGAGCCGCACGATCGGCGTATCGCCGACCAGATCGATCACGGTGGGAAAGTCGGGCGCCATCGGCGGCGGAAGCCTACCCCGCGGTGGTCGCCTCCAGAGGCTTGATAAGGAACGCGCGCGCACCGCAGGCACGCAGTCCCACATCAAGCCTCTA
>JACDGR010000239.1 GCA_013821525.1 Actinomycetota bacterium | reverse complement strand
GGCTCGCAAGGTGGGGCTACCAGGGCGGCAGGCTCCCGTCGGTCGTCGACGCACGGCGCGGTCTGTTCACGTGCACGCTGATCCCGGCTGGCACCGCCGGGCTGGCGATCCCGGCCGGCCCTGCTCTCTCCGCCGCACGCACGTACGTGCGGAGGCTGCTCACCCTCTGCGACGACGTGTACGCCGCGCACGGCTAGGGCTCGCGGGCGCGAGCGTCGTCATGCCACTGTCGTAGGCTCGTCTGGTGCCTATCGCGGTGACCTTGCACTACCTGCTCCATTGGCCGACGCACGGCGGCTACAACTTCGTCAGCGGGCCGCTTGCCGACATCACCCTCGTCACTGCCTTCACCGCCACGCTCTGTCTCTGGTGGCGAAGACACAACTGCCACGTCCATCGGTGCTGGCGGCTCCAATGGCACCCGCACCCAGACCATGGTCACCCGGTCTGTAAGAAGCACCACCCGGACGGGCACCGCGTGACGGCAACAGGTGAACTGCACGCCCCACCGCGCGGACATGCTCGACCGAAACCCGACGGCGTCTAGCGAGGCTCGAAGATGCCGTGCCCGCCGAGTTCTGTCTCGAAGAACAGGCTCGCGAGCTCGAGGTGCTCGTAGAGCGCGGCCGCGCCTGCCTCCGGGTCGCGCGCGGTGCATGCAGCGAGGAGCTGCCGGTCGAGCTCGGCGTGGCGTTTCTGTAGCTCGCCTGCCGGCGTGAAGAGCGTGGGACGGAAGCGCTCGGATCGGTCCCACGCCGGGCGGATCAGCCCGAGGAGCCAGGACGATTCGGCCGCCTCGTAAAGCGTGAAGTGGAAGTCCGTATGCGCGCGCATCGGCTCGCGCACGTCCGTGCCGCCGCGCGCGGCCTCCAGCCGGTCGAGGTGAGCGGCGGCCTGCTCGGCGTCCGCCTCCGTGAAACGCTCCGCCGCCCGCCGCACCGCGATCGACTCGAGGGTCAGCCGCACGGCGAAGAGATCGCGCAGCTCGTCGATGTCGAAATCGAGCACCCGAGCGCCCTGGTGGGGCACGTGCTTGGCGAGCCCGAGCGCCTCCAGCTGCCGGACAGCCTCGCGAATCGGCGAGATGCTCATGCCGAGGGAGCGCGCGAGCTCGTCGAGGCGCAGGGGCGTGCCGGGCTTCAGCTCGCCCATGATGATCGCCTCCCGCAGCTCCTCGAGCGCGAATTCGGCCATCGTCCGGTGGCGGATCCGGCCCGCCTCGGGTGCGCGTGCACGTGGCATCCGTTGCGAGACGCTCCCATGCTCTTGATCAGATGTCAAACCCTGTGGGAGGATGGCGCTGTGGCAGTCCAGCACACACGCCTCTCGAGCCCCCAGATCTCGACCCTGCAGACGCTCTGCAGAACAGGCCCCGCCGGGTGCGCACACGATCCCCCCGTCCGCCGCGCTTGCGGCGGCCCTCTACCGAAGGAGTCAGCATGAGAGGAGCGAGGTTCCGCACCGCCGTCGTCATGACGGCAGCCGCAGCGGTTCTCGTCGTTCTCGCCGCCACGGCGGCGGCGCGGACGGATGCCCGTCACGCGGGCCAGCCGATCACGATCGGCTGGGCGTTCGACAGCAAGGGCGCGATGGCGCCGTTCGACAACCCTGCGCTCGCCGCGGCGCAGATCCAGGTCAAGGCGATCAACGCCAAGGGTGGTGTCAGCGGCCGCAAGCTGCAGATCAAGACCTGTGACACGCAGGGCAACAAGGCTGCGATTGCAAAGGCGTGTGCGCTGAAGCTGCTCGGCGGTGGTGCGGACGTGATCTTCACGACCTGCGACGTCGACTTCGCCGCGCCCGTCGTGCAGGAGGCGATCAACCGCGGCGTCCTCGCGGTCGCCCCGTGCATCGGTACCGACCAGATGGGCCCGAAGCGGTTCGGCCCGAAAGGCAAGCTCGCCTTCAGCTTCGGCAACGTCGCTCAGGACGAAGGCTCGGCGATGGCCCAGTTCGCGTGGGCGAAGGGCTGGCGCTCGGCCGGTCTCGCAACCGACACGGTGATCGTCTACTTCAAGAACGTGATTCAGGCCTTCAAGGCTCGCTTCACGCAACTCGGCGGCAAGATCGTCGACGAGGAGAGTTACCAGTCGCTCGGTGGCAGCAACGTGCAGAACGCTGTCAGTCGCCTGAACGGGAAGAAGGCGGATGTGTACGTGACGTCGACCGCCGGTGCGTTCGGCGCGCTGTCGACGTTCATCTCCGGGCTGAGGAGCCTGGCGAACAACACGCCCGTCCTCAACTCGTGGGCCGGCGACGGCACCTACTGGCTGCCGAAGAGCCCGAAGGTCACCGACTACTACTACGTCACGTTCGCCTCGGTGTTCGGAGACGACCCGGTGCCTGCCGTGAACAAGCTCGCCAAGCAGGTCAAGGCGGGAACGGGTGGCTTCATCACCGGCCCCGCCGCGATCGACGGCGTCGTGACCGCGATCAAGCGGGCACACGGCTCGACGAGCGGCGCCGCACTCGCGGCCCAGATGCAGAAGTTCAACAAGGTTCCGACGATCTCCGGCAAGGTGAGCTTCTCCGCGAAGTACCACACCGTGTTCGGTCGGTCCTATCGCGTGATCAAGATCCAGGACAACGTGGCGAAGCTCGTCTCGACGATCACCGCCAAAGTCGTTCCGAAGATCTAGTCGTTGCACGCGCTGCACGAACGCGAATCGGAAAGGGGGCCCGGAGACGTTCTCCGGGCCTCCGCCGTCTCGCGGTCCTACGATGGCGTCCAGGCGCTCGGCGGCGTCACCCTCGAGGTGCGCCGCGGCGAAGTCGTTGGCCTGATCGGCCCGAACGGTGCCGGCAAATCGACGCTCGTCAACCTGCTGAGCGGCTTCGACCGCCCGGATCGAGGCACGATCACGCTCGGCGAGCGCGATGTGACCCGGTGGTCGCCGAACCGGCGCAGCCGGCACGGCCTCGCGCGCACCTTCCAGCACAGCCACTCCTTCCGTGACCTCTCGGTGCGGGAGAACGTCGAGATCGCAGCGCTCGGCGTCGGCGCTGCCCCGCGAGCCGCAGCGAGTCGCGCCACCAAGCTACTCGACGTGCTCGGACTGGCGCACTACGCCGCGTCACCGGCCGCGGCGCTCGCGCACGGTGACGAGCGGCGGCTCGGAGTGGCGCGTGCGCTCGCGACCGAGCCGCGCTTCGTGCTGCTGGACGAGCCTGCCGCAGGCTTGCCCGAGGCAGAGGTGCCCGAGTTCGCGGCGGTCGTGCGCTCCGTGCGCGACGACCATGGTGCGGGGGTGCTGCTGATCGACCACAACATGGCGCTGATCATGGAGATCTGCGAGCGGCTCCACGTGCTCGACCAGGGCCGGACGCTGGCCGAGGGGACGCCTGCAGAGATTCGCGACAACCTCGATGTCGCAGCCGCCTACCTCGGTGAGAGCCCGGTCGCCGGGGAGACGGGCGCGTGACCCTCGCAGTTCAGGGTCTGGAGGTGCGCTACGGCGCGGTCCTCGCGGTGCGCGGGCTGTCGTTCGAGGTCGCGCCGGGTGAGATCGTCGGGCTGATCGGTGCGAACGGGGCGGGGAAGTCGTCCACGCTGCACGCGATCATGGGCCTCGCGCCGGTGTCGGCCGGCGATGTGCTGCTCGCTGGAGCTTCAATGCGAGGACGACGACCCGAGGATGTCGCGCGCGCGGGGATCTCGCTCGTGCCGGAGGGGCGCCGCATCTTCGGAGAGCTCTCCGTCGAGGAGAACCTGAATCTCGGCTTCGCAGCCCGGCGCACGCGCGGCGGGACCGCGGCCGTCCTGCGCAGCGTCTACGAGCTGTTCCCGATCGTCGAGGAGTTCCGCAGCCGCCAGGCAGGCCTCCTCTCCGGCGGCCAGCAGCAGCAGCTAGCGATCGCGCGTGCGCTAGTGGCGGAGCCCGACGTGCTGCTGCTCGACGAGCCGTCTCTCGGCCTGTCGCCCACGGTCGTCGACGTCGTCTTCGACGCCCTGGCGGCGATCCGCGCGCGCGGGCTGGCCGTGTTGCTCGTCGAGCAGCGAGCGCAACGCACCGTGGCCCTCGCAGACCGCTCGCATGTGCTCGCAAACGGCGCGCTGCGCCTGACGTTGTCGCCCGAGGATGCAACCGACACCGATGCACTCGTGGCGGCGTACTTCTCATGAGCCTGCTCGCCGTCCTCAACATCGACTGGCAGACGCTCGCCGACGCGACGGCGTTGGGCGCGATCTACGCGCTGATGGCCGTTGGCATCGGGCTCGTGTTCGGCGTGTTGCGACTCGTCAACTTCGCGTATGGACAGCTCGTGATGGCCGGCGCGTTCGCGCTCGCGCTCTCGTCGGAATGGGGATGGCCGAGCTGGGCCGGAATAGCGCTCTGCTTCGCGGTCGTGCTGATCCTGTCGGTGCTGCTCGACCGGCTCGTCTTCCGCCCGCTTCGCACCCACTCGCCTGCTGTGATGCTCGTCGCAACCTTTGCCGTTGCGTTCCTGCTCCAGTCGATCGCTCTGCTCTGGTTCGGGCCGCTCGGCAAGATCGCCTCCTCGCTCGCCACCCTGAACCGGCCCGTGACCATCTCGGACGTCGACATCCGCAAGATCACGATCGTCGCGATCGTCGTCGCGGCGGCGTGCCTCATCGCGTTGACGCTGCTGCTCGAGCGAACGACCGTCGGCCTGCACATGCGCGCTGCGTCGATGGACTTCCAGACCGCTCGGCTGCTCGGGGTGCGGGCGAACCGGGTGATCGGGCTCGCCGTGCTGCTCTCCGGTGCACTCGCAGGGGTCGTGGCGATCATGCTGAGCGTCCAGACGCCGCTCGTAACGCCGGACTTCGCGCTGCGCGACACGATCATCGTGCTCGCGGGCGTCGTGCTCGGCGGGATGAACCGTCCGGTCTCGGCGACGCTCGGCGGGTTCGCGATCGGCTTTGCGAGCGGCATCCTCGGCGGCGCGCTCCCGACGAACCAGAGCCAGTACCTGCCGACGTTCCTGTTCGCGGCAGTGATCCTCGTGCTGCTCGTCCGGCCGGCAGGCATCTTCGCGCGGCGCACGACAACGGAGCGCGTGTGAGACGCGTCGTCGCGCTCCAGGAGTTGGCGGGGCCGGCGCTGCTCGTGATCGTGGCTGCGCTGCTCGGTACGGCGGTGTCGTTCTCGACGCAGACCTACTTCACCGACGCACTCGTGAAGGTCGCGATCGTGGCCGCCCTCTACGTCTTCATCGGCAACTCGGGCGTGCTCTCGTTCGGGCACATCAGCTTCGTCGCAGTCGGTGCCTGGACGGCCGGTGTGCTCTCGGTCCCCGCCGCTGAGAAGCCGGCGATCATGCCCAACCTCGCCGGATTCTTGCGCGACCGCAGCACGGGTAACCTCAGCTCACTCGCACTCGCAGCGCTCGTCGGCGGGATCTGCGCGCTCGTCGTCGCTCTCCCGCTGATGCGCCTCTCGGGGCTCGCCGCAGGCATCGCCACCTTCGGCGTGCTCGAGATCACCCACAACATGCTGCGCTACGAGGAGCGCATCGGCCCCGGTCTGAACACCTTCTCATCCGTGCCCGAGACGACCGGGCTGCGGCAGGCGGCTCTCGGGGCCCTCGTCGTGATCGTGATCGCCTTCGCGTACGGCCGGAGCCGCTTCGGCCGGCTCCTGCGCGCGACGCGCGAGGATCCTGCGGCCGCG
>JACDGR010000238.1 GCA_013821525.1 Actinomycetota bacterium | reverse complement strand
CGCCGCCAGTCCGACGCCGCTCGCACCACGATCAAGGAGGCGACTATCCTCGTTAACGCCTGACCATCACACCGGGACCGCCGTCACGAAATTCCACGACGCGCGGGACATCCTCCACCCCGAGCCCGACTAGCCGCACCGCTCGGACAGCGCCGCCTTAAGAAACGCGGCGGGCACCTGCGTATCGGCCTTCTGTCCAGTGCCTGTGCAGTGCCTGAACGCACCACTACGCCCGTTGTGTCGCGTTGGCGCGTGGATGGAATTGGTGGCCCGAACCGCTCAGCGTGCTGGCATTTTCACAATCGGGCGATAAAGAACGACAAGAGGCACAAACGTTTCAAGACGAGTCGACAAGCTGGAGGTCACGCCAGGTTGAAGGGGAGGTGCGTCTAGCAGCTGTGAACAACTCTTTGCGTTAAACGCCGGCGGTGAGAGAGCCAGCCAGCCGGTCGCGCATCATCTAGGCGCCGGATCCCTTGACTCAGCGCTGGCTCAGCGAATCATCCCTGCCCCGTGGGGGTGGTCAAGTAGTCGAACAGTGGAGTCGAGATTTCGACGCTGACCCGATGCATCAGAGGTTCGATGCTGACGCATGGGGGACCTCAGGAAGACTGAGGCGGGTCGTCGCTGCGGACGGCGGTTACGGTTTCTTTGAAGCCGCGGATGCTCTGTCCGAGCGCGCGTCCCATTTCCGGTAGCCGCTTGGCGCCGAAGAGCATGAACCCAACGACGAGGAGGATGAGAATCTCCGGAGGTCCGACATTAGGCACGTGTTGCTCGCTTTCGTTTTGGGTGAGTCCGTCCGTTGTGGGGCCTCGGGGCGATCGGCTGCGGCGAGTGCCTGTCGGCCGGCACGTAGATCTCTCTCGCGATCGTTCGTGTGTTTCCATATTCGTCCCGTAGCTTGAGCTGCAGATGCGCGTAGCCTGCGCTGGTCTGCCGTGGCAGGCGCAGTTTCAGGCTGCGCTTACCGCTGATCGTGACGGCTGCCTTACGCGCGAGGCGCTTGCCTGCCCGCTGGAGTTCGAGCTGGGTACGCAGCGGCTCGGGCGCGTTGATCATGAGCTTCAGGACGCGGAAACCATCTGCATCGTTGTGGATCGAAAGCTTCCCGAGCACCGCCTGCCTGGTGTGGTCGACAGGGTGGCCTGAGGGCGAGTTCGGCTTGGGTGTATCCGTAGGCGTGGGCTCATCGGGGCGAGGGGGTGACGGGTCGCTCTCAACCACCTGCAGGGGCGCATCCGGAAGCGCGGGAGCATGCGCGAGGACTGCCTGCACCCAGCGCTGCCGCCGATCGACCGAGGCCCGACTGCCGCCCGTGACAAAGAGGCCGTTGTAAACGCTCTCGTCGACCAGAGCAAGCGGCAGGATCGCGCACCTGCAGTGGGGGTGCGCGCGGTTTGAGTCAGCGTCTGAGGCGCTCGCGAAGATTTTGTTGGTTGCGTGCAGGTGACAGGCGGTGCAGGCGCCGCAGCCGCAGCCGGGGGGACTGCTCTCGTGAGGGCTGAGGCTCCAAACCTGCAGTTGGCCGGCCGCCTTTGCCCGCGGTGCGGAGACGCCGGTGATTCCAGCTGCCGCGACCGCTCCCGCCCCGAGGAAGGCGACGCGCGAGAACTTCTTCTCGCCGGCCGTTCGGCCGGGGGAGCCGCAGGCAACGCCACCGTCGACAGTCTGACCGACGTTCCGGGCGTGCTCCCCGCCGACAGAGGAGTTGAGCCCCCGCAAAGGGGCCCGCTCCTCCAGCGGAGAGCCGTTTCCCGGTTGATCAGACCTCAGCGACGCGCTGCGGCTTCCTCGGCCGAGCAACCATGACCGGATCACCCCCATGAAGCAGTCATCGTCCCCAATGGGGATGCTGCGTACCCCCTTCTGGGGGAGCCGGCCGCGCCGGATCAGATACAGGAGGGGCAGGGGTTCGATGCAACGACCGGGTCTGGCTGAGACCTTCTAGGTCAAGGCTGAAGCTTTCCTCGGCCGGGACGATTTCGACCCGCCGACCGGCACGTAGAAACCCGATTCCGCGCCAGCCGTTTCCCACCCGTGCGCGTTCTTCATAGCGAACAACGAAGCGTTCCGGTGCGCGGTTTGGGAGGGTGCTTTTGCCCCCCTCCTTTCCCGTTCCCGGTTACCGGGTTTAGCTCCAGGGCCTGGCGTTCACCAATGCGCCAACCCGTGCCCGTGCCGCGACCGAGCCTGTCGTGTTTCGCCGTTGACCAGCAAGTCTGCGGGTTTTTGGCGGTACATGGCTTCGTCGGCGGCCGACAGAAGCGCGTCGAGCGAAGGTTCAGTCTCGGTTTCGAGAGCGACTCCAATACTGGCGTGTACGGAGACGCTTGTCGGTGCGGAAGCGATGTTGTTGAAGCCGACTCTCAGCTTCTCCGCCACGATCGAGGCTTGCAGGGCGTTTGCTCGAGGGAGCAGGATCGCGAACTCGTCTCCCCCGAGACGGACAGCCAAGTCGGACTCGCGCAGAATGCTCTGAAGGGTGCGCGCGACTGCGACTAATACTCGGTCGCCCGCCTGATGGCCGTGGCGGTCATTGACCTGCTTGAAGTTGTCAAGGTCGATGACCAACAGGGCTCCTTCTCGTCCGCCGTACCGTGTTTGGTAGGCAAGACGCTGCTGGTAGGCGTCTTGGAGCGCGCGCCGGTTGATCAGCCCGGTCAGCGGGTCGATCCTCGAGAGACGGTGAAGTTCGTCCTTTCGGCGCAGCAGCCGGTAGAGGAACAGCAGCGCCAGCAGGGAGGCGCCGCTCAGTGCCGCAAACAGCAGCGGGGCGAAAAGACGATGGTGCCTCAAGGGAGCGTAGAGGGCCGTTGCAGGCACGGCTGCGCTGATCCGCCAGGGAGCACCGTTCACGGGCTCGCTAACCACGTAGTAGCCAGACCGGCTGGCCTCGCCGCGAAGGACCTCTGCTGCTCCCGCTGCTGCCGCACGATCGCTGCCGACAACCACTTTGCCGGTGTCATCGACGAGCGCGAACGCTGAACCCGGGATCGAAGCCGTCGTCCGCAAGTACGCACCCAGGGGTGTGTTCGCGACTTGGAAGCCGCCGCTGAAGACCCGCCGCCCCGCCGCTGCCTGATATGGCACAGCGGAAGCCACGATCGGCTGCCGCCGAGCAGCCGAAAGCACGATCGGCGACAGCGCCGCACGCCCGGCGATCGCCTCTCGCAGGTGGGGGTACTTCTGCGCGATCGGAGTACCGAGAAGGTCAGGGCTGCGGGGCAGCACAGCAAGGACGCGCCCCCGGCTGTCCAGCAGTACCGCAGCGTCAAACCCAAACGAGCCTGCGACCTCATCAAACGACGTCGCCGAAATCACCCGGTCTGACAACCAACGCCCTGCCTGCGTCCGCTGGCGCGCCCGAAGCTCGCCGACGAACGACTCGGTGAACTGCGCTGCAAGCGCAGTGCGAAGCGCAAAACGCTCCCGAAGATCGTTCCGGCCAGCCGCATCAACCCGCCCAAGCTGGACACCAACACTCGCCAACAGCAGCAGCACCAGGCCACAGGCCGGCAGCCACACGGGCCAAACAGAGTGACTCTCCCGCACTTTTCGCAGCACATTCACCCGTTCTCCATCGGCAACGCGACCTTGAACCATGAGAACATCCGGCGGGGCCGTACGCAGCTCGGGACAGCATCAATCGAGTACCAGAGCGTCGCCAGCACCGACATGACCGGAACGCTGCGTGACTACCGCGGCAGCGGCCTCGCCCTACTGGCGACGCGCGCGAGCCTCGTGAACGCTGCCAAACGCGGAGTCGAACTGGTCATCGGCAGCACGCTCACGTGGCCACGGCCCTGAGAAAGATCGGTCGCCTGGGCGAATCATTCGATGCGTTCCGTTCAGACAGCCACCCGTGAACGATGCGCGTTCGAGGAGCGAAAGGACGCTTAGCTGGGGGCGGTCGACGCTACGCGCGGCAGGAACCGCGTCGCGATCGTCAACAGAAGATGGATGATCCCGAGCGCGATGAAGAACGCCGTCGCCTTGCCGTCGCCGGTGAACGAGAAGAGGAACGGTGACGCGACGAGCGCCACTGCGACGACGAAGTCGAGCACGACGTGACCCTTGATCGGGATCGAGCGCGAAAGCCCCGTCGGCGCGTCGGTCGAGGCGGCCACGCTGAGGATCAGGACACCGAAGACGATCGAGACCGCCTTCGCCGTGCCCGAGTCGAATTTGAGCACGAACGGCGCGACAATGAACGCCACGCCTGCGATGTACTCGATCATGCCGTGGATGAAGAGTGGGATGGGTCCCTGCCGGAGCATGCCGCGATCCTACTCGCTCGGTGTCAACGGGAAACCTTCAGCGGCCGGAGCGCGCGAACACGCCGTTCACGAGCAACGTTCCCGATCCAGGCGATCGCGAGGGCGAGCAGACCGCGGGTGAACGCGACCAAAGCAATCGCAGCGTGCCGCCAACAGCCGTCGCGTGGGCGAGCGCGTTCGTAAATGTTCCCCGAAGCCCGTTCGCTCGGCTATGGAGCGGCGCGACCGTGAACTCGTGAGTAGAGGGTTCGGGCGGCAGATATCAACTGCCCCTGTGTGGGCTTGTCTGTCACCTGCGCACCCCAACCGACTCCGACGTGGTAAATGAAGGGGCCGTCAGCCCAAATGATGTTATGACCCGCGCCATCCTTGGCTGTCTTTGTGAAGCCGTGCGCGGTTGGCAAGCCCGGCACCGCAAACGCGGTGTAGGTCAAGACGCCGCGGTGACCTACCTCCGCATGGAAGTCGCGTAGCTGTTGGGCGATCTCGGCTCGCGCTGCTGTGGGCGAACCAAGCCGGACCGCAGCTGAGAGAGCGCCACGGTCGTTCCCCTTCGTCCAGGTCAGATCCTCTCTGACTCCCGCGACGAACCCTTCGCGCATAAGACGTGCCCGCACGTCGACGCCGCCAGAGGGGGCAACCTTGTTCCATGCCGCTACGTCCGTCAGCGCACTGGGCTGCTGCTTCGGGATAAAGCCGGGGAACTCTCCCGCGCGCAGCACCCGACCAGCGAGCGGCAGTGGCTGACCGGTCGCCGCGGATGATGGTCGCGCAACAAGCGGCACCAGAACGACGACTGAGGACGCCGCTACGAGCGTGCTTATCGCCCAGGAGCGCACAGACTTGAGCGTATTCCGTGTCTGCGTCGCAGGTCAAGACCCGCGCCGGTTCGAAGGCTCCCAAGCGTCAAGGATCTTGTTTGGGCGAGCGTCCTTCACGCCTGAACAGCGGAACTCAAATCGAGATTCGCTGCCTGGCGGAGCATCGTTGCGCTTGTCACCAAACGGCGCGTAACGACATCGCTGCGCCGGGTCCGAGTTAGCGTCGAGACCAGCGGGCGAGCGTGCGAAGAACGTAACGATTCGTCGCAATTCGTGATCGGATAGAGGTCACCCATCCAGGAGCCGACCACATGAACCTTTCCGAGCAGCAACGCGAACTCTGCACTTCCAGTAGATGGGACTTCACCGATCTGCGCGCTCTCTATGTGAACTGCACGCTGAAGCCCTCGCCTGATTGGCATGGCCCCCTGAGGTCGGTCCGGTCGTTTCGAGAGTCTTACTGCCCAGTCACGGGCAAGGAGGACAATCGGAGCGATGGGATATGCGAGACGCCGGCATACGCCGGAGCAGATCATCAG
>JACDGR010000237.1 GCA_013821525.1 Actinomycetota bacterium | reverse complement strand
TCTTCCGTCGACGTCGCCTGCGAATGCAGCGGTGCCCTACGAGGAGCGCCTGCACTGGTTCAGCGCGCTGCACGCCTGGCTCGTGCCGACGAGGCGGGAGGCGGTTCGGGCGCTGCTCGTCGACGCAGCCGACCGCGTGCTTCTCGTGCAGTACGAGAATCCGCAGACGCGCGCGACGTGGTGGGGCACACCGGGCGGGGGCATCGAGGACGGCGAGGATCACGAGGTCGCTCTGCGGCGCGAGCTGCGCGAGGAGCTCGGCCTCGCAGAGTTCAGACGCGGGCCGCTTGCCTGGACTCACGTCGGCTCGTTCCCCTGGGCGCAGCAGCTGATCAGTCAGCGAAACCACACCTACCTCGTGCGGATCGACGCACACGATCCGAGGCCGACGGTCGACCTCCCGGCGGAAGGGGTCGCAGGCTACCGCTGGTGGACGCGCGAGGAGCTTGCCGGCACCGCGGAGGAGCTGACGCCGCCGGACTTCCTGGAGCGCGTGCGTACGATCCTCAACTGGTGACCGCAGTCCTCGTTGTCGTGCACTTGCTGGCCGCCGCGGTCTGGTTCGGCGGCTCGACCGCGCTCGTGTTCGTCGGCGTGCCGGCAATCCGGACGCTCGCAGGCGACCCTCGCGGGCAGGCGATGAAAGAGCTTGGCTTGCGCTGGCGCCCGATCGGCTACGGGTCGCTGATCGTTGCGGCGCTCACCGGCGTCGCGCTCGCAAGTCGCGACTGGCAGCACAGCGCATCCTTTCAGATCGTCTTCTGGGTCAAGGTCGCACTCGCGCTCTGCCTGATCGCCGTCTCATACCTGCACAACTTCGTGCTCGGCCCGCGCCTGCAGGCGGAGATCCGCGAAGGGCGGGAGCAGGCGACGCGCCCGCGCCTCGTCGTCGTCGGCTGGCTCAGCTACGGCCTGACGACCGCCGTCCCGATCCTCGGCGTCGTGCTGTCCCGAATTGTGGCCTGACCCTCGGGGCCTCACCCTGAGACCAGGTTCGGACCTGGTCTCAGGGTTCAGCTGACGTCGCTAGAGGCGTGATGTGAAACGCGCGCGTACCCGCGGCTGGTGGCTCAGACGCGGCGCAGCCCGTCCGGGCCGGGCTTGAACGTAGCCACCGCTATGCCCTGCGCCCGGCCCGAACGACCTGCTTGGTCTGAGCCATCCCCGCAGGCACGCAGTTCCACATCACGCCTCTAGTTGTTCCAGCGGTTCGTGATCGGCGTCCGGCGGTCGCGGCCGAAGGCCTTCGGCCGCAGCTTCACGCCGGGCGGCGCCTGGCGGCGCTTGTACTCCGCGCGGTCGATCATCGCGAGTGCGCGGTTGACGACGTCCGGGTCGAAGCCGTCCTGCTCGAGCTCCTCGCGCGAGCGGTCGAGCTCGACGTACGCCTCGAGCACCTTGTCGAGCTTCGAGTACGGCGGCAGCGAGTCCTCGTCGCGCTGGTCATCGCGCAGCTCAGCGCTCGGCGGCCGCTCGATGATCGTGTCCGGAATCAGCTCGTCGCCTGCTCGTTCGTTCAGCCAGCGGGCAAGCCGGAAGACGTCGGTCTTGTAGACGTCCTTGATCAGCGCGAAGCCACCGGCGAGGTCGCCGTACAGGGTCGAGTAGCCGACCGACAGTTCGGACTTGTTGCCCGTTGCGATCACGAGCCACCCGAACTTGTTCGAGAGCGCCATCAGCAGCGTGCCGCGGATGCGCGCCTGCAAGTTCTCCTCCGTCAGGTCGCTCTCACGGCCGGCGAAGTGACCCGCCAGCGCGGCGGTGTACGTGTCGACCATCGGCTCGATCGCGATCTCGCGGAAATCGATCCCGAGCGACTCAGCGAGGCGTTCGGCGTCGCCGCGTGTCGCAGCAGACGAGTAGCGCGAAGGCATCGAGACGCCGTGCACGCGATCCGGCCCGAGCGCTTCGACACAGAGCGCCGCCACGAGTGCCGAGTCGATGCCGCCGGAGAGCCCGAACACGACGTCGCCGAACCCGTTCTTCGTCACGTAGTCGCGCAGACCCAGTTCGAGCGCAAGCCGCATCTGCTCGAGGTCGTCGAGCTGTTGACCGAGCGCGGGGTGGGCGGGCGTCGGCTGCTCGCGCGGCGGTGTGAGCTCGACGTTCGCCACCTCGACGCGGTCGCGGTCACGCGCCAGCGAGCGGCGCCGCACGTCGCGCAGCCGTCGACCGACGGCCGCGACCGGGTCGATGTCGACGACGAGCAGCTCCTCCTCGAAGCCGGCGGCGCGTGCAAGCACCTCGCCCTCGTCATCAAGGACGACCGAATGCCCGTCGAAGATCAACTCGTCCTGTCCGCCGACGGCGTTGCAGAGCGCGACGAAGCAAGAGTTGTCCGTCGCCCGCACCTTCAGCATCTCCTCGCGCTCGCGGTCCTTGCCGACGTGGAACGGCGAGGCCGAGATGTTCGCGATCAGCTGCGCACCGGCGAGTGCGAGATCGGTCGCAGGTGGTCCCGGCTGCCAGACGTCCTCGCAGATCGTCGGACCGACGATCACGTCGCCGAACCGCAGCAGGATCAGGTCGTCGCCGCGCGCGAAGTAGCGGTCCTCGTCGAAGACGCCGTAGTTCGGCAGGTAGCGCTTGCGGTAGATCGTCCGTACCTCGCCATGCGCGAGCACGAAGCAGGCGTTGAAGAGGTCCGCGTCGAGATTCGGCGCGCCGACGAGCGCCGTGATGCCCCGTGTCGCCTTCGCGATCCCGTCGACCGCGCGCCGTGCGGCCCGCACGAACCCGGGCCGGAGCAGCAGGTCCTCTGGCGGGTAGCCCGTGACTACGAGCTCGGGAAACAGGACGAGGTCGGCATTCGCCTCACGGGCCTGCTCGAGCCATTCGACGACCCTGGCGGCGTTTCCGCCGACGTCGCCGACGACGCTATTGATCTGGGCGAGTGCGAGTCTCATCGGTTTTCGCCTCTCGGTCGAAAACTCTACCACCGCGCTCCACGTGGACAGCCCGCCGCCACGCCCCGTAGATGCAGACCGCGACGAGGAACGCCACGAACCCGAGCCAGTTCACGAGCTTCGAGTCCGTCTTGTTGCCGACGACGCTGATCGCAGCCGCGAGGACGAGCACGCCGATCAACCAGAGCCGCAGGACGTGAGAGCGCATACCCTCGAAGTATGGCCATCGTGATCGAGAGCCGCTTCCGCGGCCCCGCTGACAGTGGCAACGGCGGCTACAGCGCAGGCGTGATCGCACGTGAGCTCGGCGGTGAGTCCGTCGAGGTGACGCTTCGTCTTCCGCCTCCGCTCGACGAGCCGCTGCGCCTCGACGCGCAGGGGCGCGTCTGGGACGACCACGCGCTCGTGGCGGAGGCCGTCCACGCAGAGGTTGGCATCGCGCCGGCCGACCCAGTTGCCTGGGGCGATGCGCTCGCGGCGGAGGCGCCGGATCTCGAGTCGCCGTTTCCCGAGTGCTTCGTCTGCGGCCACGCTCGCGGTGTCGACGGTCTCCACCTACACGCCGGAGCGGTCGATCAACGAGGTGTGCATGCCGCAACGTGGACGGTGCGCGCCGATACGGTCGGCCTCGAGTTCGTCTGGGCAGTGCTCGACTGTCCAGGGGCCTACGCGACCGGGATGGCCGGTCGCAACACCGTCGTGCTCGGGCGGCTGACGGCGCGCGTCGATCGCGTGCCGGAGCCGGAGGAACGGTGCGTCGTCGTCGCCTGGCCGCTCGGCAGCGAGGGCCGCAAACACGCTGCCGGCACGGCGCTCTTCACCGACGCGGGGGAGCTGCTCGGGCTCGCTCGCGCGCTCTGGATCGAACCCCGTCTCTAGGCGCTGGGCGGTGGCGCTAGCGCTGGATGCGGATCGCGTTCAGGTCGCGTTCGCGGATCTCGTCGCTGCGGGCGAGTAGCGCGTCGATGTCGTCGTGCTCGGCGTGCAGGTAGCGGCCTGCGAGCGCGTCGTACCGACCGGTGGCGAGCTTGCGTACGAGCTCGGGAGCGAGCTCCGGCGGCGTCCACGGGGCGTCGTCGGGAAACGAGGAGGTCATCTCGGTTCGCACGAGGCCCGGTGAGAAGAGGAACACCGGCACTTTGCCCTCGAGCTCGTTGTTCAGCGTCTCTGCGTAACGGCCGACCGCCGCCTTCGAGGACGTGTAGTTCGTGTTCGGCTGGCCCGGCAGGTACGACGCCCCGCTGCCCGTGATCACGATACGACCCGCGCCGCGCTCGAGCATCCCCGGGATGCACGCGCTGCAACAGAGGTGCACACCGAGCACGTTCACCTCGAACGTTCGCCACCACCGCTTCGGGTCGAGCTCCCACGACGGGCCGCCCTGATCGCCCATGCCGGCGTTCGCGACGAGCAGCTCGACCGGGCCTGCTTTCGCGACTGCGCGCTGCACCGACTCACCCGAGGTGACGTCCAGCTCGACCGCTCGGCCACCGATCTCTTCCGCGACTGAGCGAACCTCGTCGCCCGAGCGCGCAGCGACGACGACGGACCAGCCGTCCCCGGCGAGTGCGCGCGCGACGTTCGCGCCGATCCCGCGGCCGCCGCCGGTCACGAGTGCGATGCGTTCAGACATCAACTGCCTCCTTGATCTCCTCGAGCGATTCAGGGTTCTCGAGCGACGACAGGTCGCCCGGGTCGGTGCCGAGTGCAGTCGCGCGCACGGCGCGACGAACGATCTTCGCCGAGCGTGTCTTCGGCAGCGAGTCGACGAACAGGATCCGATCCGGCTTGAACGCCTTGCCGAGCTCGGCTGCGACCCCCGCGCCGATCTCGCCGGCGAGCTCCGGCGATGCCTCGACGCCCGGCAGCAGGCAGCAGAAGATCCAGGCGGTCTCGCCCTTCACCTCGTGAGGGACACCGATTGCCGCCGCCTCCCGAACGGCGACGTGACCGACCGCAGCCGATTCGAGCTCCGCCGGGCCGACTCGTTTGCCGGCGATGTTCAGCGTGTCGTCGGAGCGGCCGTGGAGGAACCAGAATCCGTCCGCGTCGACCGACGCCCAATCGCCGTGCACCCAGATCCCGGGCAGGCGCGACCAGTAGGTCTCGATGAACCGTTCCGGGTCACGCCAGAAGCCGCGCGTCATCCCCGGGAACGGCTTGCGGCAGACGAGCTCGCCGACCTCGCCGGTGCCGACGAGCGAGCGCCCTTCGGCGTCCACGACGTCCATCGCCATCCCGGTCGCCGGGCCGCCGACCGAGCACGACTTGACCGGACCGACCGGCGTCGGCGAGAGGAAGCACGCCCCGACCTCGGTGCCGCCCGTGCAGTTGATCAGCGGTACGCGCGAGCCGCCGACGTCTTCGAACAGCCAGCGGTACGGCTCGGGGTTCCACGGCTCGCCGGTCGTCACGAACGTGCGCAACGAGGAGAGGTCGGCCGTCGGAGCCCCGTGCGGCAGCAGCGCGCGCGCCAGTGTCGGCGAGAGCCCGAGCGAGGTGACGCGCTCCTGCTCGACGGTGCGCCAGAGCCGGTCGGGGGCGGGCCAGTCCGGCGCGCCTTCGGCGAAGACGATCGTGCCGCCGAGCGCGCCGACGCCGCCCACCGTCCACGGTCCCCTGATCCAGCCCATGTCGGTTGCGAAGTGCATGACGTCGCCTGCGTGGATGTCGGCCTGGTAGGCGGTCTCCCTCGTGATCGAGACGAGGAAACCCCCCTGCACGTGGACGACCCCTTTCGGCTTGC
>JACDGR010000236.1 GCA_013821525.1 Actinomycetota bacterium | reverse complement strand
GTTCACTCCTCGACACCGGTGGTGCTGCGCTCGTGATCAGCCAGTTCACGCTGCTCGCCGAGACGTCGGGCGGTAATCGGCCGAGCTTCTCCGGCGCCGCGCGGCCCGAGCTGGCCGAACCGCTTTACGAGCGCTTCCTCTCCGCGCTTCGTGCGCACGGCGTGACGGTCGAGACGGGCGTCTTCGGCGCGCACATGGCGGTGGAGCTGACAAACGACGGGCCGGTCACGATCATCCTGGAATAGCGCCGATTCTGGTACCGTGTTCCGACCACTTCGAGCGGTATTCGAGATGGGCGCGCCGCGCCCATTTTTTGTGTCAGGACAGTTCGTAGAGGGGGCCATTCAGTAGCAGTGGGCAGAGCACAGCAGCAGAAGGAGAAGGAGCTTCAACGCGACGTCGCGCGCCTCGTCCAGGGCGCGCTACCAGGCGTTGAGGTGCTCGCCCTCGAGCTGACCGGCAAGGATCGCTTCTGCGTGTTCGTCGATCACCCCCAAGGCGTCGACCATGCACTGTGCGAACAGGTCACGGCGGTCTTGCGGCCCTACCTCGACTCCTACAGCGTCGAGGTGAGCTCGCCGGGCACAGACCGGCCGTTGCGCACGCGGGAACATTTCGAGCAGGTCATGGGACGCCATGTCCGGCTGAAGACGGAGACAGGCAAGGCACGTGGCGCAGTCGTCGCCGCAGGTGAGCGTTCGGTGCAGGTCGCAAACGGCGACGGGCCGGTTGAATTCTCGTACGAGGAAATCGTGCGGGCCAATCTGATCGATGAAGGGATGTAGGGATGAGCCAGGAGATCGTTGACGCCGTCCGCGAAATCGAGCGCGAGAAGGGAATCGAAAGCGGCACGCTCGTCGCTGCGCTCGAGGACGCGCTGCTTGCGGCGTACAAGAAGACACCGGGCGCCTCCCGGCATGCCTCCGTCGAGCTCGACGATCGCGGCGATTTCCGCGTGTTCTCGATCGAGCTGCCGGAAGACCTCGAGGTGCGCCTGCTCGACGACGCGCGCGAGCGCGCGCTCGACGAGCTCGAGCGGCTCGAAGAGGAAACGGGCGAGAAGAACCACACCCTGCTCGCCGACGACGACCTGGAGATCGACTGGGCCGAGGTGCCCGAGAACGACATCAAGCGCGAGGACGTGACGCCGGAGAACTTCGGCCGCATCGCTGCGCAGACCGCCAAGCAGGTGATCCTGCAGCGCATCCGTGAGGCGGAGCGCGAGATGATGTACGACGAGTACATCGACCGCGTCGGCGAGGTCGTCACCGGAATCGTCCAGCAGACAGGCGATCGCCGCAACATCCTCGTCGACCTCGGCAAGGTCGAAGCACTGCTGCCCGGGCCGGAGCAGGTCGACGGGGAGCGCTACGAGCAGGGGTCGCGCATCAAGGCGGTGATCCGCGAGGTGCGGACGGGAACGAAGGGCCCGCAGGTGATCCTGTCGCGCCGCGATCCCGAGCTGATCAAGACGCTCTTCGAGCTCGAGGTGCCGGAGATCGCGGACGGCCTCGTCACGATCGAGGGCGTTGCACGCGAGCCGGGCTACCGCTCGAAGATCGCCGTCCAGTCGCACACGCAGGGCGTCGACCCGGTGGGTGCGTGCGTCGGGCCGCGCGGTTCGCGCGTCCGCATGGTCGTCTCGGAGCTCCGCGGCGAGAAGATCGACATCATCCCGTGGAACAACGAGCCGGCACGGTTCGTCGCCAAGGCGCTGTCACCCGCACGGGTGCGCGAGGTCTACCTCGACGACGAGAACAAGGAGGCAACCGTTGTCGTCCCCGACGACCAGCTCGCGCTCGCAATCGGCAAGGAGGGCATGAACGCCCGCCTCGCCGCGCGTCTCACCGGCTGGAAGATCGACATCACCTCCGACAGCGAGTTCGCCCAGCAGGAGGCCGACGCAGCATTCGGCGGCGGCGAGCCCGGAGACGAGAACGACGTCTCGGGACGTTGCTCCGCGGTGCTCTCGAACGGTAAGCGGTGCCCGAACGCGTCACTTCCCGGCTCGAAGTACTGCGGCGTGCCGGCCCATCAGGAGCTCGCGCTCCGCGAGGTCGACGGCGAGGACAACCCGATCGTCGAGGAGTCCGAGCCAGAGCTCGAGGCGCTCTCCGACACGGCGGAGCCCGAGGCGGTGACCGAGGACGCAGCGGCGTTCGGAAACCCTGAGCCCGAGGAGCTCCCGGCCGGGCCCGGCGACGCGCCGGTCGCGGGTGAGGATCAGACACTCGACAGCGGCGCGGCCCACGCGCAGCGCGTGGAGGATGATCCGGACGGTGGCGTGCCGATCGAGCACGTGCCGGCCTCCGAGCACGCTGGGGACACCGAGCACACGGGGAAGAGCGAGTAGCGGCGAATCCGATCCGGACCTGCGCCGGCTGCGGCCGCAAGGCGCCGAAGGACGAGCTGCAACGCTTCTACGTCGAGGTGGGCGAGCTCTCCGCCGGCGCAGGCCACGGTCGCGGTGCGTACACGTGTCGCCGCCTCCCGTGTTTCGAGCGGGCGGCAACACGACGCGCGTTCGCGCGCATCCTGCGCTGCAACGTCCGCATCGACTCCCACCTACCGACGTCTCTACACTGGAACTAGGAGCACATGGCAAACGGCAAACCGAATAGACCGATCAGACCGCGCGGCGGCGGGCCCAAGGGCCGGCGCCGGGTCGTGATCGATCAGGGGGGCGGACGTCCCGGGCAGGGCCAGCGTGCCCGCCCTGGCGATCGTCCCGCCGAGCGCGGGCCGCGCCAGCCTCGTGAGGTCGTCGCACCGACCGGTCCCGCGACCGTCGAGTCCGGCGTCACGCTCCGCGACTTCTCACAGGCGCTCGGCGTTGCGATGCCGCAGATCATCAAGCTCCTGATGAACCTCGGGCAGATGAAGACGGCCACGCAGTCGCTCTCCGACGACGAGGTGATGCTGATCGCGGCAGAGCTCGAGCGCGAGGTGACGATCAAGCACGCCGACGACGACGATGGTGAGCCCGAGGCGTTCGAGGACGCTGAAGAGTCGCTCGAGGCCCGCCCGCCGGTCGTGACGATCATGGGCCACGTCGACCACGGGAAGACGACGCTGCTCGATGCGATCCGCAAGACGTCCGTCGTCACGACGGAAGCCGGCGGGATCACGCAGCACATCGGCGCCTACCAGGCAGACCACAACGGCCGCCGCATCACGTTCCTCGACACGCCGGGCCACGAGGCGTTCACCGCCATGCGTGCCCGCGGTGCGAAGGTCACCGACATTGCAGTGCTCGTCGTCGCTGCCGACGACGGCGTCATGCCGCAGACGAAGGAATCGATCTCGCACGCACGCGCAGCCAACGTGCCGATGGTCGTCGCCGTCAACAAGATCGACCTACCCGACTCGAACCCCGACCGGGTCCTGAGCGAGCTCGCGACCGAGGGTCTGCAGCCCGAGGAGTGGGGCGGAACGGTGCAGGTTGCGAAGGTCTCCGCCAAGCAGGGTGAGAACCTGGACGACCTGCTCGAGCGCATCTTGCTCGTCGCCGACGCCGAGCTCGACCTGCGCGCGAACCCGAGCGCTGACGCCTCCGGGCCGATCATCGAGTCCCGTCTCGACGTCGGCCGTGGGCCGGTCGCGACGATGTTGATCCACCGCGGAACCTTGCGCGTCGGCGACTCGATCGTCGCGGGCGACGCCTGGGGCCGCGTCCGTGCGCTCCTCGATTACCGCGGCGAGCGCATCGAAGAGGCATGCCCTGGCGAGCCCGTCGAGATTCTCGGTTTCGACCGTCCGCCGCCCGCAGGTGAGGTCGGTCGCGTCGTCGAGAACGAGCGCCGCGCCCGCGATCTCGCGCATCAGCGCGGTGAGCGGCTGCGTCGTGAGGCGAATGCGAAGCAGCCTGCAACGGGTGTCGCGCTCGGTGATCTGTTTGCCCGGATCGCCGCAGGCGGTGTCCAGGACCTGAACCTTGTGATCAAGGGCGACGTGCAGGGCTCGGTCGAGGCGATCGTCTCGGAGCTGGGGAAGATCCAGCACCCCGAGGTGCGCGTCAACGTGATCCATACGGGCGTCGGCGGCATCACCGAGAACGACGTCAACCTCGCCGCAGCGTCCGAGGCGATGGTGATCGGCTTCAACGTGCGTCCGTCCGCCGAGGTGCGCGCCACGTCGGAGCGCGCCGGCGTCGAGATCCGCCTCTATCGCGTGATCTACCAGCTGACCGAGGAGATCGAGCAGGCGCTCGTCGGCATGCTCACGCCTGTCGAGACCGAGGCGATCATCGGCGAGGTCGAGGTGCGCGCGCTCTTCAAGGTCTCGCGGCTCGGCACGATCGCTGGCTGCATGGTCACGAGCGGCCTCGTTCGCCGCGGCTCATCGGTGCGGTTGTTCCGTGACGGAACGCGGATCCACGAGACGACCGTCTCGGCTCTGCGGCGCTTCAAGGACGACGTGCGTGAAGTGTCCGACGGCTTTGAGTGCGGCATCTTGCTCGAGGGGTTCAACGATCTCCGCGAGGGCGACGTCCTCGAGGTGTTCGAGGCGCGCCAGGTCGAGCGCACGTCGCTGGACGAGGCGCCGGGCGGCGGCACCTCCTCCGCGTCCTCGTAGCTCACCGTGGCCTCCGGGTTCGTCGCGATCCTGACGGCGGAGCTCCATTTCCCGGAGGCGGCTTCGCTGAAGGGGAAGCGGCATTACGTGCGCTCCGCGAAGGACAATCTGCGCAACCGCTTCGACGCGGCGGTCTCGGAGGTCGACCACCACGACCTCTGGCAGCGGACCACCCTGACCGTCGCCTGCGTCGCGCGGAGCGCACACGACGCCCAGGATCTTGCCGCGGGCACCGAGCGCTGGCTCGCCTCCGGTGACTGGGAGCTCCTCCGGTGCGACCACCTGCTCGTCGCCCCGGACGACCGGTAGCCCACCTGACCCTGGAACCAGGTTCAGACCAGGCTCGTGGGTTACGACACGGTCGCGCGTTGCAGCAGGCGGTCGCTGCGGTACGTCAACCCTGGAACCTGGTTCAGACCAGGTTCGTGGTCTGCTGCTGCCGACCGCCGGGCAACCATCTAGGGTCCCGTCGTGAGCGAGCGCATGCGCAGAGTCAACGAGTCCGTGCGGGCTGTCGTCGCCGAAGGCGTGGGTGAGTTGAAGGACCCGCGGATCGGCATCGTCACCGTGACGGGTGTGCGGGTCACGCCTGACCTGCAGGAGGCGACCGTCTACGTGTCCGTGTTCGGCAACGAGAAGAAACGGCGCGCATCTCTCGCCGGCCTCGAGTCCGCGCACGGGGTCTTGCAAGCACGGATCAATCGCGAGCTGCGCCTGCGTCGCACGCCGACGCTCGTCTTTTCCTACGACGGTTCGGTCGAGCGTGGCGTGCAGATGACGAAGCTGATCGAGGACCTCGCAACCGAACATCCCGAGCTGCCGGAGGACGATGGCGACCCCGCTGACGACTGAGCTCGCCGCTGTCGCGGACGCGGTGCGGGAGCACGAGCGCTTCCTCGTCGTGACGCACGAGAACCCGGACGGAGATGCGCTCGGCTCGATGCGCGCTGCGACGCTTGTCCTCCGCGCGCTCGGCAAGGAGGCGGCGATGTACCTGAGCGGGACAGCCGCACTGCCGGCGGAGTACCGCTTCCTCGACCTCGACGGGCTTACGCGCGAGCTGCCCGCCGATCTCGAAGAGCAGGCG
>JACDGR010000235.1 GCA_013821525.1 Actinomycetota bacterium | reverse complement strand
GAGCTGCCCGCGGCGATCGCGCGGGCGCTGAACGAGACCGCTCCGGCGCCGTGCGAGCTCATACGGCGCATCGGGGAGAAGCGCGGTGCGGAGTTCCTTCGCGCTCGCTACGCGAGGACCCGGGCGATCGAGGCTCAAGGAGGACGACCGCTCAAGAAGCTGCAACGACGGCGGACGCCGGGCGGATGCTTCTTCGCCGAATGCGATCGGCGGATGCCGGCCGGTTCGTTCAGCACGCTCTCCTCCCTCGCGTTGCTCGCGGTCGGCTTGCGTCCTCACCCTTCGTATCTCCCGTGAAAGGCAGCTCGCCTGCCCGCGGCGAAGGCGTTCTTATGTGCTCGTACATAAGAAGCTGCTCACGCCCTTCTCGCGGCGCTATGTCTTATGTACTGGTACATAAGACATGGCCGCCGCTCGCCGAAACGCGCCCCCCTCGGACGTGAACGTCACCTACGAGCGGCTTCCTATCCGCTGCGGGAAGCGGCAGTGTCGCTGCAACACGTCCGATCAGTCGTCCTGGCACGGACCCTACTGGTACGCGTTCTGGAACGATCCGAAGACCGGGCGCAAACGCAGCTTCTACATCGGGAAGCACTTCCGAGCTCCGCACGCGCCGCCCCGGCCTCGGGGCTTCGGGGAGCGCCGGCAACCCCCGGACGAAGAGGCCCGCGCGCGCCGAAAGGCGCCGCCGTCCCCTCCCCCGCGTCACGGTTCGAAGCTGGAGGCTGCCGCGGAGCTCCTCGGCCTGGCCTCGAACGCGAGCCAGGCGGACGCGAAGAAGACGTGGAAGCGCCTTGCGGTCGAGAACCATCCCGACCGCTTCACCGGCCGGGAGCGCGCGCAACGCGAGGAGCGCGCGAAGCAGATCAACGCGGCCTGGGACATCTACCGCAAGTATCGTGGATGGACGTGACGGGCGCTTTGTCTTGCTCCCGAGATCCCGCGCGATGGATGCTCGGGCTCGAGGTGCACCAAAAATGTCCGAGGACGTGAAGACCGCGCTCGTGCCTGTCGCGGCGGCGCCGCTCGGCTCCCCTGCCGACCTCGCGGAGCTCGTCGACCGCGCGAACGCGTACCGCGTCGACGTGCGGGCGCCGGCTACGCGACGCGCGTACGCGTCGGACTTCGCAGCCTTCAAGGCCTGGTGCGAGGCTCGAGGACTCGCCCCGCTGCCCGCGACACATGCCACGGTCGCCGTGTACCTCGCGGCGCTCGCCGACCAGGGACGCCGCCCCTCCTCGCTCTATCGCGCGCTCTCCGGCATCGCGCACGCACAGCGACGCGCCGGCCACGATTGGCGCCGCTCGCACCCCGCCGTCGTGGAGGTCATGGCGGGCATCAAGCGGAAGCACGGCACCCAGCCGGAGCAGAAAGCGCCCGTCGAAGACGCCGAGCTCGCGCGGCTCGTCGGCGGCCTCGGCGACGGTCTCGCCGCGCACCGTGACCGGGCGGTGCTCATGGTCGGATGGTGGGGTGCGTTCCGGCGCTCCGCGCTCGTCGCGCTCACCGTCGCCGACGTCCAGCGCACCCGCGAGGGCATGATCGTCACGCTCCGCCGCTCGAAGACCGACCAGGAGGGCAAAGGCGCTCTGACCGGGATCCCCTTCGCGATGGACGCGAGCCTCTGTGCGGTGCGCGCGCTCGATCAATGGCTCGCCGCTGCCGGCATCACCGAAGGCCCCCTCTTCCGCGGCATCGATCGGCATGGCCGACTGAGCCCCCACGCCCTCAGTGACAGGACCGTCGCGCTCATCGTCCAGCGCGCGGCGGTTGGAGCGGGGCTCGACCCGTCGCGGCTCGCCGGGCACTCGCTCCGCGCAGGCTTCGCGACGACGGCCGCCCGCGCGGGCCGGTCGCTCGACGCGATCATGCGGCAGACGCACCACAAGTGCCCCAAGGTCGCGCGCGGCTACGTACGGCTCGCTGAGGTTTTCCACGGGAACGCGGCGGTCGGGCTGCGTTAGTCGTCGTCCTTGGGTCTTCATGTCCGCAAGGACCTGAGGACCCAGGTACATGAAGAACTTGCGTACATGGGTACGCCCGAGATACGAGCTTTCTCATGCTGATTGTCGCTGTGCTTCAACAAAAGGGCGGCAGTGGGAAGACCACGATCGCGATCAACTTGGCTGCGGCGGCCCACCTTGAGGGGAAGCGCGCGCTCGTCGTCGACATGGACCGGCAGGCGAGCGCATTCGACTGGAGCGCGGCGCGGCAAGATGGCTCCTCTCTCGACGGTCTTGCCGTCGTCAAAGCTGACAAGGCCATCGCGCTGCCTAGGTTTAAGGAGATCGTTCGAGGCTATGACGTCGTGTTCCTTGATGGCCCGCCCCGCCTCGGCGAGATCACGCAAAGTGCCGCTGTCGCGGCCGACCTGGCGCTTATGCCAATCCAACCGGGTCCGTTCGACTTTTGGGCCGTCGCGGAGACTCTCGAATCGCTGGACCAGGCGGATCGCGTACGCGAACAGCTCGGCCGAGCCCCCGTACGGCGCGCATTTGTTGTGAACCGCGCCACGGCTCGTTCGAAGCTTGCACGGGAGGCAGAGGGCGCAGTTTCGGACGCGGGTGGCGTACTGCTCGGTGTCTTACACCAGCGGTTGGCGTATCCCGAAGCGGCGGGGCGCGGCGAAGCTGTCGTCACCACAGGTGCGATGGAGGCGGCGCTGGAGACGAGACGACTCTGGCGCTCTGTGGTGCGAGGTGCGGCGTGACTCTGACCTTTAAGAAGCCGAGCCGGCTCCAAGCGAGCGCTCGCAAGGCCGCCGAAAAAATGGGGGCTGGCGACGAAAAAAGGATCGTCGCGGATGTGCCGGAGCACATCCATCGTCAGCTGCGCGTCCGCTGCCTCGAGCGCGGCGTACTCGTCCGCGATTACATCCTCGAGCTGCTCGCCAAGGAGGGGATCTCCTAGGTACATGGGTACCCAAGTCCGCAGCACACTTGGGTACCCAGAACGCAGTTGAGCGTGGGCCTGCGCTAACCTCCGGGGCATGGAACGTACGCGACTGATCGAATTTGAGTCGTGGCCGGTGAGCGATGAGGGTTCGGACGACGGACGAACACGCTCCTTCAACTTTCGCGTTCCGCAAGGGGGGCAGGTCGTGCGCTCCGAGGTGAGCGTCTACAGTCCTGTGCCGCAAGGGCTGCGCCGCGCGGCGACGCTCGACGATCTCAACGTTATGGTGACGTTGAACGAGGTGTGCCTTACGCAACGCGTTCGGGATCACGATGGCGTACGCCTTGCGGACGATGTTGGCCGTCACGTCATGCGTGACCGCATCTCGTACGTCGAGCTCGCCGCCCTCCAGCGAACCTGGGCGGAAGCGACGTTCATCGAGGGCGCCCAGCTTGCCCTCCATTTCTGGTGGCGCAGTGTCGCGCTCCGCATGTGCGCTCCGGCTCGAGTAATCGTCCGTTTCGAGATGCGCCTGGCTCCGCCGCTCTGAGAAGTGTCTAGCCACCTCGCGCGCCCGGCAATCGTCGATGCGCGCGTGCCGAGCGAGTGGGCCGGCAGGCCGGTAGCGCGTTGCGCTCACCTCGCCCAAAGTGCGCCGAGCTCGAGCTCCATTGCGTCGAACGGCTCGACGCGCACGCGTGCGTAGTCCCGCCACGCGCCGACGAGGCGCCACGAATCGCCATCGCGCCGGAACGCTTCGAGCGTGCGCGCGATGGGGTCGACGAGCCACGCGTGCCCTACACCGGCGGCGACGTAGATCGGCATCTTGTCGGCGCGGTCCTCCGCCTCGGTGGAAGGGGAGAGCACTTCGCAGATCCAATCGGGCGCCAGCTCGAAGAAGGGCGCGACCGGCATCTCGGGCATGCGCTCGCGACGCCAGCCGGCAAGGTCCGGGACGAGGATGCTTCCTTGGAGGTGGAGCTCCGGCTCGTCCAGGAGGAGCCAGCCGCCGGGTCCCCCCTCGCCATCATCGAAGGCGGGTCCGAGGCGCATGCCGAGCTTCGACGAGGCGCGGGCGTGGGGAGACGCCGGGCGCGGGTGCGTTCGGAGCTCGCCGTGGATGATCTCCGCGACCAGGTGCCTGGGCACCGCAAGGAACTCCTCGTGGAGGCTGCGAGGCTTCTTGGCGGGCATGCTGGCCATGTGTGGGGAGCATGCCGCGGCGGGTTCGGCGAAGCTAGGTACCCGACTGGCCCGGCCGAGTCGCGGTCGCGGTTGTGGGCGCTCGTCGTCGCGCAGATGTGCGGCGTGGTTCCGAGGGTGTAGTGGCGCCTGCGGTCGCTCGGGAAGCCGTCCACGCTGTGCGCTTTGCAGTCCTGCAATCCGTGAAATGCAGCGTTGCAAGCAACGCGCGGCGTCGCCCCAAAGCGCCGCGACGTCCGGTCCGTTCGCGGCCACGTTTGCGCGGCGCGGTTCGACGTCGATCCGAATGCTCGCGACGTCGATCCGCAACTCGGGCGACGTCCGCGCGACGTCCCCAAGGCCGCGATCGACGTCCTCCTGACGTCCTCCTGACGTCACCCGCGGGCGCGGCGTCGTCTGCATGACGTCCGCGCGACGTCGATCCCATCGTCCGCGCGACGTCGAAACGACGTCCGTTTCGACGGCCAGAATGGACCGAATTTCCGCGAAATCGACGTCGTGCGGACGTCGCGCGGACGTCGGCGACCACCGCGAGGACGTTGGGTCGACGATCGCACGCTCCGCGCGGACGCTGGCGCGACGATACGGTCGCAATGGAACGCTGCGTGAATAAGGCTCACCCCGCTCGGCGGCCGCCATCCGGCGTCGACAGGGGGGTTGATGGAGTCGACAGAGACGACGGGTCACGACGTGGCGCGCATCGACGCATGGCTACGGACCCACGGTCCCCGCGCCCTTCTGGTCGTCCTTGCCGCGCGATGTCGCGAGCTCGCCCGCGAGTACGAGGACGCTCCGCGGTGGCTGGACACCGCCGCGCACATCGACGCCGTCCTCGCCGCGCTGTCGGACGGAGAGGACGAAGGCGAGTCGTCCGACGAGTGGGAAGACGACGACTCGCGCGAGGAGGAGGGCGAAGACGCCTCGCCGCCCGAAACAGAGGCGGCGGACAGCGTGGAGCACGACGCCGACCGTGCGTGCTCGACGAACGAGGACGCTGCGGCGGCGGGCAACGACAACGCCGAGACACCTGCCGACGAGGAATTTGACCCCGAACCCCTGCCGGCTTCGCCGACCAGGACCCCGAGGCGCGAGGAGACGACGAGCATGGTGAAGGATCGGATCCGCTTCCCGGACGGGGCCACGCTGTGGCGGGCTTCGCGTGTCGACGAGCAAGCGGGCAAGCCCGTCTTGACCCCGCTCCGCCGCGACGTGGACGGGGCGGACGAGGAGGAGTTCGCGATCCGGCTTCTCACCAAGTCGACGCTTCGCACGTGGTGGGGCCCGGGCCAGTACGTCTTTGGCTTCTTCCACATGAAGGATGGCCGTCTGCGCTCGCTCGGCCGGACGCGGCGCCCGCTACGAATCAACCCGCGCCCGGGCGATGAGAACTTCTTCGAGCTGCCCGCGGAAGAAGAGATAGGCGCCATCCGTGCGCAGGAGGCGACCGCGCGCGCGGCGGCGATCCCCATGCCCGCGGCGCCCGCGGCCCTCGGCGGGATGGGCGCGAGCGGCTTCGGCGAGATGATGCAGGCGATGATGTCGATGATGACCATGATGCGGCAGGAGAGCCGGCAAGAGGCCCAGGCCCTCCGGGAGGC
>JACDGR010000234.1 GCA_013821525.1 Actinomycetota bacterium | reverse complement strand
GGGGGGCCGCCCCACATACGTCTCGAACTGGAGGGAGCTACGGCGTGACTGCGGCACCGCTGCAGTCGGTCGACTGGTGCCAGGCGCTCGCGCCCGGGCCGTTCACCGACCAGTCCTTGCTCCCGACACTCGCGCCGATGCAGTAGCCGGCGGTGGAGAGCCCGCCCGTGACGACCGCCGAGGCAAGACCGGAGTCGATCAGCTTGAGCGCCGCCGGGTTCGCGCCGGCATACGTGTTGTTGTCGGCGTAGAACGCCTCCATCGAGGGGATCGCCGCCCGAATATCCGCCTGCGCAGCACGATTGTTCGCGCGATCCTTGAAGCCGAGATACGACGGAACCGCAATCGCCAGCAGAATGCCGATGATCACGATCACGACGAGAAGCTCGATCAACGTGAAGCCTTCCTCACGCGCGAGCCGCTGCCGCATTTTAGACATTTTTTCCGCTCCCCTTTAACCCGATGAGATGACGCGCACATGAGTGCACGAGTACCCTCCATACGTGCCGGATTGTTCATCTCGGGGCGCCCCCGAAGTGTGCGGCTGGCCCTATCCGTTCGTCCGGGATGATCTCACCCGGGTTCGCACGGGGTCAGCTCTGCGCGATGTCGCAGCCGAGGTAGGCGAAGGACGTCATCAGGTCGTCCATGAACGCATCGGCAGCGGCGAGCGAGTCGAATCGGTAGGGGCTCGAACTCTCGTTTGGCCCGGCCTCCGCGGTGACCACGACACTCCCAGCCGTCTCTCGGACATGGAGGAGAGCGATGACGAAGCCGTCGCGCGAGACGCGCCAGGCCTTCGGCTGTTCGAGAGTTGCCGCAACAGCTTCCATGCACGTTCCCTATCGGCTCGGGCCGACCGGCGCGCACTCCCCCATCGAGGGGATTCGCTAGAGAGTCAACCGGAACAGACGCGAACGAGCTCTTCGGTCGTCGTGATCCCGGCTGCGACTTTCCCGATCCCGTCCTCCCACAAAGACTGCATGCCTTCGGAACGGGCGACTTGGGCGATCTCCTCGCGGGACCCCTTCTCCGACGCAAGCTGCTCGAGCTGTGAGGTCATCTCGAGCAACTGAAAGATGCCAACGCGGCCGCGATAGCCTGTCTGGCCGCACCGGGCGCAACCCTTCTTCCGCTGGAAAACGCTGCCTTGGAGCGAGTCCACTCGCTCCTCGCCGAGGTGAAGGCTCCGCAGCTCCTCCCGCGAGGGCTGGTAGCTCTCGCTGCAGTGAGGGCAGAGCTTGCGCGCGAGGCGCTGGGCGAGCACTGCAGAGACAGCAGCGCCGGTGATGAACGGCTCCACGCCCATCTCGTTCAATCTCGTCAGAGCGGATGGCGCATCGTTCGTATGGAGGGTAGAGAGGACGAAGTGACCGGTGAGCGCGGCTTCGATCGAGATACGGGCAGTCTCTCCGTCACGGATCTCGCCGACCATCACGACGTCGGGATCAGATCGCAGAATCGAACGCAACGCCGTCGCGAACGTCAAACCCGCGCGTGGGTTGATCTGCACCTGGTTGATGCTCGAAAGGCGGTACTCGACAGGATCCTCGACCGTGATGATGTTGATCTCGGGCCGACTAATCTCCGCCAGTGCTGCGTAAAGACTCGTCGACTTGCCCGACCCTGTCGGCCCCGTGACGAGAAGCGCGCCCGTCGGTCGCACGATGATCCCCGACATCTGACGCTGCATTGGCTCTGAAAGCCCGAGCGCCACCAGCGTCGGCACCGCGCGCGACTTGTCGAGCAGCCGCATCGTTACGGCTTCTCCCTCGACCGTCGGCAGCGTGGCGACGCGAATGTCGAGCAAACGCCCGGCGGCCGCGGCACTCAGTGTGATCCGACCGTCCTGCGGCTTTCGCCGCTCTGCGATATCAAGCTTCGCGAGCACCTTGAGGCGCGTCGTCACCCCCGCCGCCAGACGCTTCGGGATCCGTTGCGCAACATGCAAGACGCCGTCGATCCGATACCGCACCACGAGATCGTTCTCCTGAGGCTCTACGTGGATGTCACTCGCTCCGTCCTCGGCGGCCGCGAAAATCATCGAGTTCACCAGGCGCACGAGCGGCGCGTCGGAGATGCCGTCGTCGGCCTCGAGGTCGTCGTCTTCCCCGACAGATGCGACATCGCCGAGGAAAGCCGCGTTCATCGCCTCTGCGGCTCGCGACAGGCGACGGAGTTCCGTCATTACATCGTTCTTCGCGGCCACGAAGAACTCGACCGACTGGCGCGTCGCGAGACGCAACTCGTCGAGGCCGCGGACGTCTTGCGGATTGGTGATCGCCACCTTCAACGTGGTGCCGTCAGTCGCGAACGCGATGGCGCTGACGCGCTCCAGCACCGGGAGCGCAATGATCTTCGTGGCGGCAGAGTCGACGCCGGCGACAGCGAGGTCGACGAGCGGCAAGTGGTACTGCTCGGCGAGCCGGCGCGCCACTCCGAGCGAGCTCGCAAACCCCTGATCGATCAGCGCCTGCGAGAACGATCCATCTTGGGCACCCTCACGTACCAGATCGACCTTCTCAGGCGGCAAAGCGCCCGAGTCACGAATGACGTCGGCAACCAGATCGCTATGCCCTCCCTTCAGCGGCCCGCCCGCGTGGTCATCACCATGGCTGGACTGTTCCTTGTCGCCGACGAGCCGCAGTTCTGGATGGTCGTCCATATTCATTGCCTGTGCCATTAGAGCAGGCCGAGATACGCATTGAAAAGAGCATTTCCGACGAACAGAGCAACGACACCGCCGAGAGCCAGGAAGGGCCCGAATGGAATAGCCATTTTGCGGGCGGCACTCCCGTGTCGAAGCAGGAGAACGACCGAGGGAACGAGCGCGGACAGCGTCCCGACCATCAACGCGACGGGCACGCTCCGGCCGAGCCCGACGCCCAGTAGGAGCGCCAACTTCACGTCACCCATTCCCATGCCCGCCGGGTAGGCGAGCGCGGCTAGCAGCAGGAATCCTGCTGCCCCGAACCCCGCTGCAATCCACCCGAACGACGGCACCACGATCGTGTTCGCTGCCAGTACGACCGCGGCAGCCGGCAGGACAACGCGGTTGGGGATGATTCGCCGTTCGAGGTCTGTCGCCGAGACGACGACGAGTACGGCGCAGAAGAAGGCGCCGATCAGGGCACGCCAACTGAAGCCGAACTTCAACACACAGGCTGCCATGAGGACCGCCGTCGCCGCTTCGACGATCGGGTAGCGGGCTGAGACTCGCGCGCCGCAGTGCCGGCAACGTCCTCGTAGGAGCACGTAAGAGAGGAGAGGGACGTTGTCGTACCACGCCAATGGCCGTGCGCACGCCATGCAGCCCGATCCCGGCCGGACAATAGATCTGCCGAGGGGGACGCGGACGACCACGACGTTCGAGAAACTCCCAACAGCGAGCCCAGGGACGAGCGACGCGAGCGCGAGCGCGACCTCCATCGCCGCTAGAGGAACCGGAGCTCGTCAGCGGCGACGGGCTCCGCCTGGCGCTCCGCATCCTCATCGGCGTCGAGCGTCACCGCCCGTCCCTCCTCTACTGCATGCTCCTTCTGTGCGCGCGCGAGCGCAATCGTGAAGTCATGTCGGTTCGGGGCGGCAGCGGCCGCCACCTCCTCTGCGACCTCACCTCCGACGACGAGCTCGATCAGCGCCGCGGACATCGTCTTCATATCGAAGAAGGAACCTTCGTTGATCGCCTCGGGGATGAACTCGGCCTTGTCCTCGCGGATCAGTTCCTGGATGCGGCTGTTCGCGACCATCACCTCGACAGCTGCGACACGCCCCCCGCCCTCGCGCGGCAGGAGCCGCTGCGAGACGACGCCCTTCAGGACGCCGGCGAGAATGGAGCGAACAGCGGGCTGCTTGATCGCAGGGAAGAACTCGACGAGGCGGCTGATCGTCTCTGCGGCATCGACCGTGTGCATGGTGGACAGCACCAGGTGGCCCGACTCTGCAGCCTGAAGAGCCGTCTCGGCTGTCTCGCTGTCGCGCAGCTCACCGATCAGGATCACGTCTGGATCCTGGCGCAGCGCACGGCGGAGCGCCTGGCCGAACGAGTCGGTATCGATGCCAACCTCACGCTGGTTGACGATGCAACTCGCGTCGGTATGAAGGATCTCAATCGGATCCTCGATCGTGACTATGTGCTGTCGGCGTGTGCGATTGATGTGCCCAACGACGGCGGCGAGCGTCGTCGTCTTGCCTGCCCCGGTCGCCCCGGTCACGAGCACGAGGCCGCGATGCTCCTCCGCCAGGCGCTGAACACCCGCCGGCAGATGGAGGCTCGAGAAGTCAGGCACCTCCCGCGGGATGACCCGAAAGGCGAACGAGATATCGCCACGCTGACGAAAGGCGTTCACACGAAAACGGGGCAGATCCGGGATCTGGTACGCGGTGTCGAGCTCACCCGTCTCGTTGAAGTTTGCAACCCGCCGCGGCGTCAGGGCACCGATCTGCTCGAGAACGGCCTCGAGGGCCGTGGAATCGAAGACCCCGAACCCTTCCAGAGGCAGCAACTCGCCGTCGTAGCGGATGACCGGAGGCTGACCGGCCTTGAGGTGGATGTCGCTCGCGCCACGTTCGACCGCGGCGCGCAGGATTAGATGGAGACTCATAGAAGCCTCATCGGCACCCAGGCCAAAACTCGTTAGGGGCAGATCTTCTCATCGCTCTTGCACTCCTTCACCGAGTCGAGGCCCAATCCTGTGACCGGCCTCGCTCGAAGCCGCGCTGACCCAAGCATCCGCCCGGCGAACAGGGGCCATGCCATCCTTCGGAAACCGCAAACGAACCGGGCCTTTGAGTAGGGGAGGCGACCCTGCCATCCGGCCGCTTCCCTTCAATGGGCGATTCAAGAGTATACGTGGCGCGTCGAGATCCATCTTGGCCGGTACTGCATGTCCGAAATTCAACCAACACCCACGAGCGCCACCGAGGCACTGGATGCTGCACATGCGACGGTCGAGGCCCTCGCTCGCGCCCTTGAGCTGCACGACTACCGCCGCGGCCGCTTCGGCGAGAGCGCGTCGCACACTGCGCGCGTCACCAGGCTCTCCCTCACCCTCACAGAGAACGTGGCGCCCGAGATCGCCCTAGAACCCCAGCTCGCTCATGGCTTCAGGCTCCACGACATCGGGATGATCGGCGTCTCGAACTCGACGCTCCTGAAGCCCGGAGCGCTGACCGCCGCGGAGCTCGATGAGGTGCGGGAGCATCCCTGGCTCGGCGAGCGGATCGTCGCTCCCGTTCCTGCACTCGGCGGCCTGGCGCGGCAGGTGATCGCCGGGCACCACGAGCGCTGGGACGGCTCCGGCTACCCCCGCGGGCTCCGCGGCATCGAGATCCCCCTCGCTGCACGCATCTTCGCCGTTGTCGACGCGTTCGACGCTATGACACACGAACAGCCGTACCGTGAAGCGATGTCTCTTGACGCGGCGCGCGACGAGATCCGGGCACGTGCGGGCCTCGATTTCGATCCCGACGTTGCGGCTGCCTTCCTCGAGCTCGGAGCCGCGATGCTCGAACCTGAGCTCTAAATCCACCTGCTGGCCGCTCTGCCGAACCGAACGCGCAAGCTGGATCCATTCGTGCCGACTCGCTCCTAGTAGGACTTTGTTACTCACGGCGTGGGACGAGGACGAGTTGCTCAAGATCGACGGTCTGGTTGCAGGTGAGGCAGCGGCCGGCCCAGCAGCGCAGGACAGGCTGCAGCAGCAGCACGGTCTGC
>JACDGR010000233.1 GCA_013821525.1 Actinomycetota bacterium | reverse complement strand
AAGCGGGAGTTCGGCCTAGCAAGCTCGGCCACGTGGCCGCGTTTACGCCCGATCTTTCTGACATGCAGGGCTTCTATCAGGAGCTACTAGGCTTCCGCTGGTCGGACACGATCGGCGACTTCTTTGTGTTCCTCCGTTGCAACACCGACCACCACGCCGCTAACTTCATGGCGAGCAAGAAGTTCCAGGGCATGCATCACATTGCCTACGAGGCGCGCGACCTCAATCATCTGCAAACGATGCTCGACCAGCTCGCTGCCCGTAACATCCGGCTGCATTGGGGGCCGGGACGCCACGGCGCCGGGCACAACATCTTCTCATATCATAACGATCCGGACGGCAATCAGGTTGAGTTGTTTACCCAGCTTGACGTGATCTACGATGAGGAGAAGGGATATTTCGAACCCCGACCATGGCATGAAAGCTTTCCTCAATACCCAAGGACGTGGGAGGTTGACATCGCGGCAGCGAACAAATGGGGCCCAATGTTTATGCCAGCCCTCGACCACTGATCGATGTGACGGCTAGCAAGGCCGGATATCTCGATCGCGGTGGTGCGGCCCCCATTTATCTCATGGGCATTGCTATGCTTGCAATGTGTCAATTTTGAGCGGCCCGTGGAGGACAGGGCCTCTCGACGGAGGGCATCGTCGACGTGAAGCGATTATTCCGTCGGGCATACCTCGCGGAATACCCTCGCGGTTCTTCATACGTCGCCGACAAAGGCCAAGCTCCTGAAGGGAAGATCGTATTGGGTCGTTCACTGGTATGTCGTTGATTAATCAAGCCGCGCCGTGGTGACCGGCGGAGGATGCGGCATCGGACGGGCATGTGCTCTCGCTTCCGGAGAAGAAGGCGGGACGGTCACCAGGGTTTGATGCGCGTCCGCCCGCTAATCTAGCGAACATCTCGATTCGTTAAACATCGACGACTCCCTGAAGAAGTTTGAAGGTTGCGGGAGAAGTGGCGGAGGAATGGCGGGAGGATTCGACCGCCACTATGAGTAACACCAAACTAGCTAGTCCCTCGCGCAGATGGTCCGGGGGGTTCTTGGGGAATCAATTGGTTGCAAGGAGGTCGGGTTCGATGAGCCACCTGAGATATCCCACGGGCGCGGTTGTCAAACCGGCGCGTTGCTGATGTCGCGGAGAGCTCAGCCGGTTCGCTCGTCGTAAGGGTCGGCCGCTCTTAAGGGAGCCGTGCAAGGATCCCGATGAGTCGGTTGCTGAGCTCAGCACGTCCAGGCACCGAGGCCGGGGGTGATCGGACTGCACGTGGACCCGACCATCGTGCTCGCCGCCCTGGCCCTCAGCCGCTGGATCGAAGACACTTGCAGTTGGTCCATTCGGGAATTCGTCCGCACCGACCGCCGCTACCGCACCATCGAAATTCAGGCTGGGGAACACACCGTCGCCGCCGACCTCCTACCCGACGGCCTGGGGAGGTTCTCGACCGCATCCACCGCGATCGAGCGCACTAAACTTGTCACAGTCGAGTGTCATGCTTGCCATTTTGATCTGCCTTAAGACAGGTGGCCGTCTGACACGGCGTAGGACATATTGCTGACGCGAGCGTGAGGTGCCGCTTGTACCGTTGGCCGCACCGCTGCGGCTCTGTCACAGCGGACGGCTGCAGGTGCGTGAGGAGTCAGTATGAATGGCAGCAGCTTCTCGGAGCTTTTCAAACCAATGGATATCGCCAATCGCACAACGCGAAACCGCATTGTACTCGCTCCGATGTCAGTATGCTACGGGGACGAGGCCGGAATGGTTACCCGGCCAGAGATCGAGCACTATGCGCGGCGAGCTGAAGGTGGCGCAGGCGTCATCATCACCGAGAACTTCGCCGTAAGCGCCGCTGGCCGGCAAATGCCCCGGCAAACAATTGTCGAGGACAGGCGGTCTCTACCGGGCTTACGTGACTTGGCTAGTGAAATTCGGCAGAAGGGCGCGCTAGCAATTGTTCAAATTGTTCACGCCGGACGATACGCGGGGCCCTGGCACGAGTACGAGAAGCGTCGACGGCTTGCGCCTTCCGCGGTTCCGTTCGAGTTGTCAGCGGATCGAATAGTTACTCCGCATGAGATGACGTCCGGCGAAATCGAAGAATCGATTGACGCCTTCGGTAGCGCGGCTGAGCTGTGTGAGGAAGCGGGTTTCGATGGTGTCGATATCCACGGTGGCCAAGGCTTCCTGATCTCCTCCTTCCTGTCCCCTCGGATGAATCAGCGTACGGATGAGTGGGGCGGCGGATACGAGAATCGCCTGCGGTTTCCGCTGGCGGTCGTGCGCGAGGTGGTTCGGCGGACGAGTGCTGGCTTTCTCGTTGGTTGGCATATGATGAGCGACGAGTTGGCGCCGGGCGGCTGGTCAATTAAGGACTCGCTCAGACTTGTGCCACATTTGACAGCTGAGAGAATTGCCTTTATCGTCCCAACTCCGGCGACATTCGAAACTCTGCGGATGCCAGCCAACCTGGGGCTCTACGGCAAGCGAATGTACTCCGTGAGCGACGCAGCTGCGGTAAAGGCAGTCTCGGATGTCCCAGTGATAGCTAACGGACGGCTCGGCGATCCCTACGATGCCGAGCGCGTGCTAAACGAGGGGGTTGCCGATGCCATTGGGTTGGCTCGTCCGCTCTTTGTCGATCCCGATTGGCCTACCAAGGTCGCGGCCGGTAACATCCCTGGCATACGTCATTGCCCCTGTGATCCTCCGACCTGCCTGCGCACGCAGTTGACTGGGGCGTTGTGCGACCACTGGCCCAATCCAGTCATCGAGCAGGGCTACCTAGGCTATGGGATGTGAGTCCGGATCTTCAAAGCGTCTTCGCGCCGCCCGCGCCGCCCGCGCCGCCTTCGCTTCCGTAGACCTGCCAGTGCTATGATGGAGTACCGTGCACATAGGGACGACCTACTGCGTGAGCTTTCCCACTATAGACTAGTCAAGGCCTGTACCTATATGCTTCAACCTCGACTCGTGCGGCACCGTCACCGGGCAGTGCGGATTGCAGGCCTTGTTATATCACCAGCGGGGCCGACGCCCCAGCTCGACGAGCCATGGGTGGTCGAGCTCGAGTTTTGTAGCAGGCTCACGCAGGGACCTGCGGTGGTGTGGCTGACCGTCACGACTCGCTACGTAGATATGTTGACTATGACGCGAAGTGCGCATCTGCAGGTCAGGTGCACTGTCGTTGCGCTGTGGAGCGAGCACCCAGCACGGTACGCCCTCCAAATTCGGCTCGCGAGGGCCGAACTTGATCGTTCTTACCGACTTTGTGGGACCTAGCTCAACTAGCGAGGACCTCAAGATCGAACGGTCGTGGGATACCGTGTCGCCGCCGCACGGGAAGGATGCCAGTGCCGTATATAGTTCGTGTCCGAGTTGAGTGTTTCCCTTACAATCACCTCAGCGACGTTGGAGCAGGCGAGGGCAATGATGAGCAATACGTCAGCACGGCGACTGCGGGTCGTCGTCTTTCCCGGAGGATTCAATTGGCCCATTTGGGTTGCCCAAGCTAAAGGATTCTTCGAACGACTGAATCTGAAGGTTGAGCTCACTCCGACGCCAAACTCAGCCTATCAGCTCACCTCTCTAATTGCTGGCGACTTTGACGTGGCGCACACCGCGTTCGATAACATCGTGGCCTATAACGAGAGGCAAATCCAGACCCAACTGCGGAGAACGCCCGACCTGTTCGCCTTTATGGGCGGCGACAATGGATTGCTGCGATTCATAACGAAGGCTGATATTCGGACGTATGCCGACCTCAAAGGTCAGCAGCTCTCGGTCGATGCGTTGACGACCGGTTACGCTTTCGTACTCCGAAGCATGCTCGAGGCAAACGGACTCGGGAAGGACGACTACGAGCTTGTGTCTGTCGGTGGGGGATTGGAACGTTGGAAGGCCCTCCAGCACGAGGGTCCGGTTGGCACACTGCTCATTACACCGTTCGAACTTTTGGCGAAGGAAGAAGGCTTCCGGCTACTAGGCAATGCCGCCGACGTACTCGGCCGCTATCAAGGGCTCGTAGGGGCGGCAAATAGGGGCTGGGCCGCCTCGCACCACGAGGAGCTGACGGGTTACATAAGGGCGTACCTGGCCGCCCTGGCCTGGCTGTACGACCCAGGAAACCGAGATGAGGCGGTCGAATTGCTCATCGAGAACACCACTATCGCTCCGTATCTGTCGAACGAGGTTTATGACGTCTTGGTCGATCCGGCGCAAGGCGTCGCGCCAGCGGCAACGCTGGACGTAAGAGGCATGGAAGCGGTTTTGGCGCTCCGCAACCGGTATCTGATAGGTGGTCCCGTATTAAGCAATGTGTCAAAGTACTTTGACCTGAGCTACTACAATGCTGCCACGTACGGCCCCGACCAAGCTTAAGGCTTTTGTCTGAATGGTCTGCGGAGCCGAGTGCCACATCGGCTCGACGCGGTGATCGCGTGTGGTTACGGTAGTAGTGGTATCGGCCGCTGACCGCAGTCCGAGGCGCGTTGCTCTGGTGGTACTTTGTCAGGTTGTGTCCGGTGGGTGGAGTGTCGTGTCGGCAGGAACGGTTGTTGGCAGGTGCGGCAAGCGCCGGTGCAGACGTTGAGCAGGGTTTGGAGTTCGCGGAGTACGGCGTAGAGGCCCAGTCCTGGCCCCTTCCGGCGCTTTTGGGTCGCGGCGTAATTGCGTGCAGAACGCTTGGGCCACGGAGGTGAGGGTGACGTGGCGATGCCAGCCGAGGTAGCTGCGGCCTTCGAAGTGGTCGAGGCCGAGGCCGTCTTTGAGCTCGCTATAGTCGTGTGCGATCTGCCACCGGATCTTGGCCTGGCGCACCAGTTCCGGCAGCGGGGTATCGGCTGGCAGGGTGGACATCCAGTAGTCGGTGGGTTCGGGTTCGCCGGGTGGCCATTCGACGATCAACCAGCAGTCGGGCAGGCCGCCGTCGGGGTGTCGGGGAATGTCGCGGTTGGCCGGGCGTACCCGCAAGGCCATGAACCGCGAGCTCATCGACGCGGTCGACCGGGCGGCGCTGGCCCGGCTGGTGTCGTCGATCTCGCGGTTCCTCACCCCGGAGCAGGCGGCGACCGCCGCGGCTGGTGGCGGGGTGGAGATGCTGGACTCCCGTCGCCTGGGCGCGATGTGGACGCTGGACCGGCTCTGGGACCGCGTCGGGATTGGTGCGGCGATCCGCCGGATCGCCGCCGGGCGCCGGCTGGACGGGGACGCGGTCGAGCGGGTGGTGTTCGCGCTGGTCGCGCGACGGGCGTGCGAGCCCGGCTCGAAGCTGGCCGCCACGACCTGGGTCGCGCAGCGGGCCGCGATCGAGGGCTGTGCGGCGTTCAGCGACGATCAGGCGTATCGGGCGATGGACTTCCTGCTCGACGCCCTGGACGAGATCGCCGCGGAGGTGGCCCGTTGCACGAGGGTTGCGGACACCTGATGTCCTTGGTTGCGCAACTGACCGGCCAGCGTTCGCAGCGACTTGGATGTCCAGCGCAACGGGGTCATCGGATCCCCGCGGGAGTTCGAGTCGACCAACTTATCCAACGCCGCAGGCAGGGCCGGGTCGGGAACCTCGGCGGGTTTGCGCCCGCCACCGCGACGCCGCGAGCGACCCACCGGCAGCGGTTCGGGATCGTCGAGTTCGGTGCGGCCGCGCCGCACGGTGTCGGGCGAGACCTGCACCGCGTCCGCCACGATCGCCATCCCGCCCGACCCCAGCTCCCGGGCCTCAGCCCCACCCGACGC
>JACDGR010000232.1 GCA_013821525.1 Actinomycetota bacterium | reverse complement strand
GCCAAACGCAGGGCTGATCTTCGCCACGCGCACCGTTGTCGTCGCCCTCCTCGTCGGGATCGTCGTGACGCTCGCCGCGAGCCTGCGCCCGGCGATTCGCGCGACGCGCGTGCCGCCGATCGCAGCGGTGCGAGAGGGAGCTGTGCTGCCGGTGTCGCGCTTCGCACGCTTCCGGACGCTCGGCTCTGCGACGCTGACCGTGCTCGGTTTTGGGGCGCTCCTCTATGGGCTCTTCGGGAAGGGCCTCGGCACGACGGGCGTGCTGCTCTGGATGGGCATCGGTGCACTGTTGATCTTCGTCGGCGTCGCGATGCTCGCCGTGCGAATCGTGCGCCCGCTCGCGGGCGCGCTCGGCTGGCCCGCAACGCGGATGGGCGGGGCCGCCGGCACGCTCGCGCGCGACAACGCCCGCCGAAACCCCCAACGCACGGCCTCCACCGCAGCTGCGCTGATGATCGGGCTCGCGCTCGTCACCCTCGTCGCGGTGCTCGCTGCCGGGATCACCTCCTCGTTCCGCGGCGCGGTGAACAAGCTCTGGACGAACGCGGAGTACGCGATCACCGCTCAGAACAACTTCTCTCCGATTCCGATCGGTGCCGCGGACGCGGTGGCCGCGCTGCCGAATGTCGAGGCCGTCAGCAACGTGCGTACCGGTGACGCCAAGGCGTTCGGCAAGAGCTTCTTCGCGACAGCGGTCAATGCGCCCGCGACTTCGATGTTCAAGCTCGACTGGACGGTCGGGTCGCAGGCGGTGTTCGCGAGCCTCGGCGACGACGGGGCGTTCGTCGACAAGGGTTACGCCAAGAAGCACCACCTGCAGGCGGGATCGCCGCTCGTGCTCACCTTTGCGAGCGGCAAGCGGAAGACTTTCCATATTCGTGGCATCTTCGACCCGCCACCCGGCGGCTCCCCGTTCGGCACCGTCACCGTGTCGCAGAAGACGTGGGACGCCTACAACGCGAGCCCACAGAACATCTACTCGTTCGTCCGCGTCCGCGGCGGGAAGTCTGACGCGAACCGTGCCGCGCTCGATCGCGCGCTGAAGGCGTTCCCGAACGCGAAGGAGCAGACGCGGCAGCAGTTCATCGACAACCAGATCAGCGGCCTCAGCTCCATCCTGAACATCCTCTACGTCCTGCTCGCGCTGTCTGTCGTCGTCAGCGTCTTCGGGATCATCAACACGCTCGTGCTGACGGTGTTCGAGCGTACGCGCGAGATCGGGATGTTGCGTGCGATCGGGATGACGCGCCGCCAGGTACGGAGAATGATCCGCCACGAGAGCGTGATCACTGCGTTGATCGGCGGCGTGCTCGGGATCGTGCTCGGCATCGTGCTGGGCGGGCTGCTCGTCTACCGCGTCGACTTCATCGTCTTCTCGCTGCCGCTCACATCGCTGGTGATCTTTGCTGTCATGACCGTCGTCGTCGGCATCGTCGCCGCGATCTTCCCGGCGCGGCGCGCGGCCCGTCTGAACGTCCTCGAGGCTCTGCAATACGAGTGAGCGCGCTCACCGACACGCTCCGGACGTTCGTCGCTGACAGCGACCGCGAGGAGGCAGACCGGTGCGCAATGTTGCGCCTCGCCGACGAGCTCGACGAACCGCTCTCGCGCGGCGAAGCCGCTGCCCACTTCACAGCCTCGGCGTTCGTCGTCGATCCTTCCGGCGAGCGGGTCTGCCTCGTAGCCCACGCGAAGCTCGGTCGCCTGCTGCAGCCCGGTGGTCACATCGAGCACACCGATCTCTCGCTCGAGGCGGCCGCGCTACGCGAGGCGCAGGAGGAGACCGCGCTCGAGCTCAGCTTCCATTCGCTCGCTCCGCGCCCGTTCGACCTGGACGTGCACGAGATCCCAGACCGGCCGGGCGAGCCGAGGCACTGGCACCTCGACGTGCGCTACCTGCTCGTCGGCAGCGGCGAGCCGTGCTCGGGGGCGTCCTGGTACGAGCTCGGCTCTGCGGGCGACGAGTCCGTGGCCCGCCTGGCGGCGAAGGCGCGCGCGCTCAGAGCCGGAAGCCCGCAGGCGGGCTGAACGAGAGCGGTCCGACCGGCAGTCCCGCCTCCGGCGCCCGGACGTTGAAGCCGGCCGGCGCCACGTCGTTCGGCGCGTCGGCGTGGAAGAGCGACGCGAGCAGCTGGATCTGGTCGCGTCCTTCCCCAAGCTCGAACTGCCCGCCCCCGTAGAGCGCGATGCCCTCACGGTCGCACGCGTCGTAGAAATCGAACAGCCGGCGCACGGAGCCAAACCGCGACGGCTTCGAGTTGAGGCAGCGCGGACGAATCGGCAGGGCCTCGACGTCGCTCCACTCGTGGATCGCGGCATCCCAGGTGATCCGGTCGCGGTGAGCAGCGAGAGCAGCCGTGCTCGCCGGCGTGAGCCCTGGATCCTCGAGCCACGCGCCCGGAAACGCCGTCGCGATTCGCGCGTACAGCTCGGGATCCGGGGGCAGCCCGAACTCGGCCCGGTAGATGCCCTTGAAGTCGACGGTCTCGACACACCCGGCCGCCGCCAGGCGCTCGATGATCCCGTCCGACCAGTCACGGTCGGGGTCGAGCTTGAAGCGCAGCCCGGGGTACAGGGCGAGCCAGCCTTCGACGTTGGCAACGCGAGTCGAGACGACGAAGCGCAGCGGCTGCGACGGCCGGCCGAGTTGGTCGCCGAGCGAGCGCCCGGCCTGGCGAAGCGCCAGATCGAGCGCGGCCGACTCGAATGCCCAGCGCCGGTACTCGGTCTGACCGGCCTGGAGCACCGAGAAGGAGTCGAGCGTGTGCTCGCCCGCGAACGGCAACTCGCCGCGCCGCGCCTGGAAGCGCGCCTGCGTGTCCGGGTCGTAGTCGACCTCCTCGCCGCGGCCCTCCTCGCCCTCGCCGCGCAGGACGACGACCGTGCGGCGCAGCGTGAAGCCGGGGGCGACCTCGCGCTCGAGCGGCTCGAGGTCGTAGCCCTCGATCCGAAGGGTCAGATCCTTGACCGCGTCATAGGTGCTCATAACGTCCGTTTCTGGAGGTGGCGGCGGAGTGCGTCGAGGCGATCGTCCCATTCCGCGCCCGTCTGGGTCAGGGTGTACCGCGTCTCGCGACCCTGGCGCGCAGATGCGACGAGTCCCGCGTCCGCGAGGGTCGTCAGGTGCTTCGAGACTGCCTGGCGGGTCATCGGCAGCTCGCCGGTCAGCTCGGTCGCCGTCGCGCTGCCGCGCTCGGAGAGGAGGCCGATCACCTGGCGCCGGTTCGGGTCGGCGAGCGCTCCGAACAGATAATTGAGCGGGTCAGACAAGTGCGAGCATCGAGGCTTGCAGGCCGAGCGCGGTGCTCCACGCGGGCACCGTCTCCACCACGGTCAGCCGCGTGCCGTTGGGCTCGTCGTCGAGCGTGAACTCGACATCGCCATCCTCGCCGTCCCACGTGAAGGTGAGCCGCCGCTCGAGCTCGACGCCGGTGACGGTCGCGGTGCGCTCCTCGCCATTGTCCCAGCGGAAGCTCGCACCGCCGCCGGGGCGCAGGTCGAGCTCGACGTCGTTCGCGAACCAGTCGGCCAGGCGCTCCGCATCGGTCAGGGCTTCCCAGACCTCCTCGCGCGGTGCCGGCAGGACGATCTCCTTGTGGATCATGTGCAACCTCCAAGTTGCGCTATAGTCGAGCAACTGACAGGTTGCACATTATCGGAGGTGATGGTCGTGGTGGTCGGATCGGTCGTGCCGATGGTTCTCGAGCAGGACGGGCGCATGGAGCGCTCGTTCGACATCTACTCGCGCCTGTTGCGCGAGCGGATCGTCTTCCTCGGCCAGGAGGTGAACGACGACATCGCGAACCTGATCGCAGCGCAGCTGCTGTTCCTCGACGCCGAGGAGCCCGGCAAGGACATCTCGCTGTACGTCAACTCGCCGGGTGGCTCGGCGTACGCGGGCATGGCGATCTACGACGCGATGCAGTACGTCAGCTCCGACGTCTCGACCGTGTGTCTCGGCATGGGCATGAGCGCCGGCGCGATGATCCTCTGCGGCGGTGCGACCGGCAAGCGCTACGCGTTGCCGAACGCGAAGATCATGATCCATCAGGGCTCCGGCGGCTTTCGCGGGACGCCAGCCGACATCCAGATCGCCGCCCGCGAGATCCTCGACATGACCCACCGGATGGCCGAGATCATCTCCCACCATTCCGGCCAGGACGTCGAGCAGGTGGTGCGCGACATCGACCGCGACCGGTTCATGTCTCCCGAGGAAGCGGTCGAGTACGGGCTGATCGATGCAATCATGCTCCCGCGTGCCTTGGCAACGGGTGGACGAACGTGAGGATTGCTTCGGCTGGATTCAGATCGAGCCGTTGCAGCGAACCTCGCATGCGCTGCGCGTCGACGGCGGCGTCTGGCTGATCGATCCGGTCGACGAGCCGGACGTGGAAGAGCGCATCCGCGCGCTCGGCGAGCCAGCCGGCGTCCTGCAGCTTCTCGACCGCCACCTTCGCGGCGGCGCGGCGTGGGCGGTGCGCCTCGGCGTCCCGCACCGGCGCGCTTGGGAGGGTGCCGACGGCACGCCGTTCAAGGTGCTCGACGTCTGCGACAACCGCCTCTGGCATGAGGTTGCGCTCTGGGAGCCCGAGTCGCGAACCCTGCTCTGCGGCGACGTCCTCGGGACGCTTTCCTACTTCCGGGCGGGTGACGAGCGGATCGGCGTGCATCCGCTGCTGCGAATCCGGCCGCCGCGAGCGCTCGGCACGGTCGATCCCGCGCGCGTGCTGGTCGGCCACGGAGCGGGCGTCTTCGACGACGCATCGACCGCCTTGCACGGTGCGCTCGCGACCGCGCGGCGGCGCATCCCGCAAGCGGTGGTCAGCGCAGTGCGTGCGGTAGCCAGCGCGAGGGCGGCCAGTAGGTAAAGAGCACCGGCCCGATGAGGCTCGAGCGCGGGACTGAGCCCCAGTCGCGCGAGTCGCAGGAATGGGCCCGATCGTCCCCCATGAAGAAGTAGCGACCGGCCGGCACGTCCCACGCGCCGCTTCCGTTGTCGCGCAGGTTCTTCGCGACGTACGGCTCGCGCAGTCGGTTGCCGTTGACGGAGACGAGGCCGTTGCCCTCGGTGACGGTGTCGCCGGGGAGCCCGATCAGGCGCTTGACGAACGTGCCCCCGATGCCGCAGGCACCCTTGGGCGCCTCGAAGACGACGATCTGGCCACGTTTCGGTGACGAGTACCGATAGGCGAGTCGATTTGCGATCACGCGGTCGTTGAAGCGTGCCTCGCAATAGGCGCCCGGGCGTGCGCAGTGCAGCGTCGGCTCCATCGACGAGGACGGGACGCGATACGGCTTGGCGACCTCGGCCTCGAACGCCAGCACGGCGACGAGTGCGACGACGATCGTGACGAGCCAGTCGATGAGCCTCCGGGCGCTGATTCGGCGATGGTAGCGCGGCCTTTGCGCCTGGATGGCCTACGCGCCACGGGTCGAGCGCGGCGCCCGGCGAGCGGCGGAGACGGCCCGTTCCACCGCTTGCCGCAGCGGGCCTGACAGTTCGGCGTCGCCGCTCTGGAAGCGCCGGAACGCGGCTCCCGGCTTGTCGCGCCGCGTCGGCAGACCGGCCACGCCTTCGAAGTCCGGAACGAGCATCACGGTGCGTACACGTCCAGCGACGGCGAGGATCGCCTCGTTCGCGATCTGCTCGGCCTCCGCCGGCTGCCGGCCTCGTGGTGCGTCGCGATCGTGCAGCACGACGTACGGGATCCCGCACGCGTTGCAGATCTCCGCGAACAGCGAGATGTTGCCCTTGCCTCCGCAGTCGACGATCGTGATTGCCTCTTGGTCGGGGTCGAAG
>JACDGR010000231.1 GCA_013821525.1 Actinomycetota bacterium | reverse complement strand
ACCTCGGCCTGCTCGGGGCGAGGCCCCGACCCGCTCACGCGCCGAGCAGCTTGCGCAGGACGAAGGGGAGGATCCCACCGTGCTGCAGGTACTCACGCTCGCGCGGAGTGTCGAGCCGGACACGCGCACGGAACTTCTTGTCGTCGGCGCGCACCGTCACCTCGTCGGCCATGCCTCCGTCGATGCCCGCGATCGAGATGCGCTCGCGCCCCGTCAGCCCCAGCGTCTCGGGACCTTCGCCGTCGAGGAACTGCAGCGGCAGGATCCCCATCATCAACAGGTTCGAGCGATGAATTCGCTCATAGGATTCGGCGATCACCGCGCGCACGCCGAGCAGGTTCGGCCCCTTGGCCGCCCAGTCGCGCGACGAGCCCGAGCCGTACTCCTTGCCCGCGAGGACGACCAGCGGTGTGCCCTCGTCGAGGTACCGGTGCGAGGCCTCGAAGATCGTCATCTCCTCACCGCTCGGCACGTGCACCGTCCACGTGCCCTCCGACCCGGGCACGAGCTTGTTGCGCAACCGCACGTTGGCGAAGGTGCCGCGGATCATCACCTCGTGGTTGCCGCGGCGCGCGCCGTAGGAGTTGAAGTCCCGCCGCTCGACGCCGTGCTCGCTCAGGTACTTCCCTGCGGGTGCGTCGGGGCGGATCGAGCCTGCGGGCGAGATGTGGTCGGTCGTGACCGAGTCGCCGAGCCACACGAGCACGCGTGCGTCCGTGACGTCCTCGACCGCGGAGGTCTCTCGCTTCATGCCCGCGAAGTACGGCGGATGCCTGACGTACGTCGAGTCGGGCTCCCAGGCGAACAGCTCGCCTTCCGGAACCGGTAGGGCCCGCCACGTCTCGTCGCCTGTGAAGACGTCGGCGTAGGTATCGGAGAAATGCTCGGCGCGTACGGACGATGCGATGGTGTCGCTGACCTCTTGCGAGCTCGGCCACAGGTCGCGCAGGTAGACGTCCTCGCCGTCCGAGCCCTGACCGATCGGCTCGACCTCCCAGTCGATGTCCATCCGGCCCGCCAGCGAGTAGGCGACGACGAGCGGCGGTGAGGCGAGGTAGTTCGCCTTGATCTCGGGATGGATGCGCGCCTCGAAGTTGCGGTTGCCCGACAGCACGGAGCAGACGACGAGGTCGCCCTCACCGATCGCGCCCGAGATCTCGTCGGCCAGGGGTCCCGAGTTGCCGATGCAGGTCGTGCAGCCGTAGCCGACGGTGTTGAACCCGAGCGCGTCGAGCGGCTCCTGCAGCCCCGCCTGCTCGTAGTAGCGCGTGACGACTTTCGAGCCTGGCGCGAGCGACGACTTGACCCACGGCTGGCGCTGCAGTCCGCGCGCAACGGCGTTTCGCGCGAGCAGACCTGCAGCGACCATCACCTGCGGGTTCGACGTGTTCGTGCAGGACGTGATGGCGGCGATCACGACAGAGCCGTGGTCGAGCTCGTAGCTCGTTCCCTCGACGGGCGTGCGCTGATGGCCGGGCGGAGGGGCCGTGGCGACGGCAAGATCGCGTTCCGGCTCCGGCTCGCCGCCCGGCTGCTGCTCGGTCGTCGGGTCGGAGGCGGGGAAGGTGTCGGCGACGGCCTTGTCGTGCGAGCCGTTGCGGTAGTCGACGCCGAAGGAACCGAGCGTCTCGAGGAATGCCTCCTTGGCATGCGCGAGCGGCACGCGGTCCTGCGGCCGGCGTGGCCCGGCGAGTGACGGCTCGACGTCGCCGAGGTCGAGCTCGACGACCTGCGAGTAGGTTGCGTGGTCGCCCGGGTCGTGCCAGAGCATGTTCTCCTTGCAGTAGGCCTCGACGAGTGCGATCCGCTCGGGGCTGCGGCCGGTCAGCCGCAGGTAGTCGAGCGTGATCTCGTCGACCGGGAAGAATCCGCAGGTGGCTCCGTATTCGGGCGACATGTTCCCGAGCGTCGCTCGATCTGCGAGCGGTAGCCGGGCGAGCCCCTCGCCGAAGTACTCGACGAACTTGCCGACGACTCCCGTCTTGCGGAGCATCTCGGTGACCGTGAGGACGAGGTCCGTGGCCGTTGCACCCTCGGGGAGCGCGCCGCGCAGCCGGAAGCCGACGACCTGCGGCACGAGCATCGACAGCGACTGGCCGAGCATGGTCGCCTCGGCTTCGATGCCGCCGGCGCCCCAGCCGAGGACGCCCAGCCCGTTGATCATCGTCGTGTGCGAGTCGGTGCCGACGAGCGTGTCAGGGAACGCGACGCCGTCGCGATCCTCGACGACGCGCGCGAGGTACTCGAGGTTCACCTGGTGGCAGATGCCGGTGCCGGGCGGGACGACCTGAAAGCCGCTGAACGCCTTCTGCCCCCAGCGTAAGAACAGATACCGCTCGCGGTTGCGCTCGAACTCGAGCTCGACATTGCGTCCGAAGGCCATGCGCGAAGCGAACGCGTCGACCTGCACGGAGTGGTCGACCACGAGCTCAGCGGGGATCAGCGGGTTGATCAGAGCCGGGTCGCCGCCGAGGTCGGCCATCGCGTTCCGCATTGCGGCGAGGTCGACGACGGCGGGAACGCCCGTCAGGTCCTGCAGCAGGACGCGCGAGGGCGAGAAGGAGATCTCATCCGACGGCTGCGCCTTCGCGTCCCAGCGGCCGACGGCGTCGACGTCGGCTTCGGTCCCGGTGCGTAGGACGTTCTCGAGCAGCACGCGCAGCGTGTACGGCAGGCGCGCGACGTCGTAGGAGGGCTGGAGCTCGTCGAGCCGGTAGATCAGGTAGGAGCGGTCTCCGACGGAGAGCTGTGAGGGTGAAGCCATGCCCTCGATTCAAGCAGAAGCCGCGCGACCGCCCGATTTCGCCTGGGTGAAGCGGTTCAGCGTCACGAGCCCGATCCCCCCGACCATGTTCCCTGCTGCTGCGAGGAAGAAGTTCTCGATCACGAACGACCAGTGGATGTGAGCGCCGAACCGAATGCCGAGGATCAGCTCGAGCGTCACGACGATCACATGGTCGAAGCTGCCGAGCGCGAGGATCGCGCCCGCCGTCCACCCGACCGCGATCCGCACACCGACCGACGACTGGCCCTCGACGAACCAGGTCATCGCGGTGATCAAGGAGCCGGCGAAGACGGCGCTGACGAAGAGAGCCAGCCAGCCGTTCGCGTAGATCGTCTCCGCTGTCTTGCGCGCTGCGTTCCCCGTGCCGTACGGCAGCACGCTGTGGATGCTGACGAGTACCGCGAGAAATCCTCCGGCGGCGATGTTGAAGATCGGCGACACCGTCCAGAGCTCGACGATCTTGCCGAGCGCGCCGCGGCCCCTGCCGTGAAGTCCCGCGAGTGGTACGAGGAAGTTCTCGGTGAAGAGCTCACCGCGGCCGACGATCAGGAAAACGAACCCGACCCCGAAACCGATCGAGCCGAAGACGTGCGCCGCTTGGGTGCCGAACTGGTGCTCGAGCTGTGACTCGAGCAGGGTCAGCACGACGACGCCGACGAGGATGTCGAAGCCGGCCGCGATCGAGGTCGAGATCAGCTCGAGGAGCGGACGGTCGAGACGGCGGGCGCCCTCTCGGCGTGTGCGCTCGAAGATCTCTTCGGGCTCCGGCGCGTCCGTGTCTTCGGCCATCGCCTGACGCCTCTAGATGAACTGCTTCGCGAACTCGATGAACTCCGCCTGGTCCGCGCTCACGTCGTGCAATGCCGCATGCGTGAAACCGGCGCGCTCGTATTCGTCGATCCCTTCGCGCCACATCGCTGGGTCGTTCCCGAGCACGAGTGATTCTTCGAGGTCATCGTCGCGCACGAGCTCTGCGACGGCTGCGAAGTCGCGGGGCAGCGCCAGCTCCGTCGAGAGGTCGCCGCCCATCGCGATGTTCGGCTGGCGTTCCTTGCCGATCTTTCGCGCCGACTCCAAACTCGCAGCAAATGCCCCGGTCACTTTGCCGTAGATCGGGCCGGTGCCGCCGGCGTCCTTGTAGATCTTGACGATCTCCTCGTCCGGCGTCGTGTTCATCGTCCCGTCGCCGATCGCCGCTGCGAGCCTCGCGGCGTTCTCAGCCTTCGCCGCGACGATCACCGGCGCCGCTTGCTTTGGCGCGTCGTACAGCTTCAGCTGCTCCACCGTGTAGTGCTTCCCTCGATACGACTCGTAGTCGCCCGCGAGCAGCTTCTTGATCAGCTCGACCGCTTCTTCGAGCATCTCGAGCCGCTCGTCGGCGCGCGGCCAACGGTCGCCGAGGACGTGCTCGTTCAGGTTCTCGCCGGTGCCGACGCCGAGAAAGAACCGCCCGTCGAAGAGGCTCTGCGCCGTGGCCGTCGCGTGCGCGACGATCGCGGGATGCATCCGGATCAGCGGGCACGTGACTGCGGTGCCGATCTGGATTCGCTCGGTGGCCTCTGCGATCGCTCCCAGCACCCCCCAGACGAACGGGCTGTGGCCCTGCTCGTCGACCCAGGGGTGGATGTGATCGGAGATCAGCACGTGGTCGAAGCCCGCTGCCTCTGCGCGCTTGGCGTTCTCGACGAGATCCTTGGGTGAGTGCTCTTCGGAGGAGAGCCAGTAGCCGATTTTCATAGGACACGGCCTACCGTTTGTGGAGCGCCCTAAACTCCGCGACGCCCCTCGAAGGTGTGTCGCAACGGTTACGCGGGTATCCGGCTCGCATGAACCATCAACGCGCGGCCGAGATCCAGGTCGTCCTCGAAGGTGTGCGCCTGCCCGCATCCCGCGCCGAGCTCGTGCAGCACGCCTCGCTCGAGGACGCCGAGCTGGCGGCTGAGCTCGAGTCGATCCCGGATCGCACGTTCGACACGATCGACGAGGTGGGCGAGGCGCTCGTGCGCACACAGCCACGCCCACCCGCCGCCGTTCCGCTGCCCAAGCCGGAGAGCGGCATCGTGCCAGGCGGGGACGAGTACCTGAACCCGCATCCCGAAAGCGGCGAGGTGCGCGCAGATGCGCCGCCCGACCTGCCCGCGTCAGAGCAGATCGCCGCGGCTTCGGCGACGATCAAGAGGCAGAAGGCGGAGCAGGAGCGCTGACCTTGCGCGCCGCCTTGCGGGCGCGCTGCGGCAGCACGGTGTACTTCGGGTCGCGCGCCGATTGGAAGCCTGCCTTGAACACCGACCAGCGGAGCGCCAGCTCGCCGGCGAGGATCATCGCGCCGCCCGTAACGGCCGCCGTGCGGCTGCGGCGGCCGGCCACCGCGACGAGGCCGGCGCCCGCCGCAACGAGGCTCTTCGACAGTCGGCCGTAGCGGTGCGCGTCGCCCTCCTTGTAAACCTCGCCGACGAAGCCGAGCCTCTGCTCCATCGTGTGCAGGATCCCGAGCTCGACCGCAGCGCCGACCACGGCGGCGCGCTGTGCAGGCCCCGCTGAGCTGACCGGCGTGAAGATCGCGGTTGCGGAGCCCGCACACGCGCACGCGCTTGCGCCGAAGAGGAAGGGGAGCTCGTCGCGCGCCTCGCTCCACACCGGGATCGCCGTGTTCGCGAGCAGCGCGCCGGTGTAGGTCGCAAGCGGAGGCCCGGCGACGAACGACGCCAGCTCGGCGAGCACCCGCAAGGGCTTCAGGATCCCCAGCAGCTCGAGCGCAGCGGCGGTCGTCGTGGCTCCGCTCGAGAGGACGAGGATCCAGCTGCCGACGCTCATCGGCGAGGTCGGCTTGAACACGCGCAGCATGTGCAGGAACCGCTCGGGCCGGCCGAGGTCCGACACGAGGAGGATCGGGGAGACGGCCTCCATCGCGCCGGCGACATAGAGCGACGACTTCGCGAGCCGCTCGTTGCCGGTCAGTTTCGCAACGCCGTGCAAGACCGAGCAACCGCCGGCGACGCCGCCGGTGAAGAGGTAG
>JACDGR010000230.1 GCA_013821525.1 Actinomycetota bacterium | reverse complement strand
GCCCGAACGCGCTCGCAATGGCCGCGGGTGAGCCGGTCGTGGATGTTCAGCGCCGCGACAAGCTCAAGCAGGCGGGCGGCGGACTCGCTCGGCGTCTCGGCCTCGGCGGCCGCCTTCGTCGCCGCGAGGCGCTCGGCGAGACTCTCGACCGATCCGGAACGCAACGCAACCTTGAATCGCGACGGCGCCTCGTCAGGGAACACCAGCGAAAGCTTCAGCAAAGCCGCAAGCGGCAGCAGCCTACGCATCACCCGGTCGACCAGGACGAGCACGCCCGTCGCAAGGAGGCTCAAGCCGACCCACCACGCGAGGAAGAGCATCAGCGACCCCGTCGGCGCAGGCACAACCTGACTCGCGAAATGAACGAAGACGATCGACCCGACAAGCGGCGCGAGATAGAGCCCGACCCGGAGGGCTCTCGCCTGGTTCGGGTGACCGGCCCAGCGCGCAGCAGGCATCTCTTGAACCTGCACCGTCGCAGCCGCAGTCGATCCCATTACCCAGCTCTATCGGCTGCCTCAGGGGACGCCTTGAGCCAACCGGCACTCGCCGAGTGGGCTGACGCGGGCCGGACCCATCGTTTGGCTTCCCGACCCGCCGTCCGGCTCCACCGCATCCGGGGCGGACACCTCTACCCACGTCAGGCGCCGGACTGAAGCGAATCAGCCGCCGTGAACGAGACGCTGCGCAGTGACCGATCCCTTTCGCTTTAAGCGATACAGCATCCGGTCAGACGCGTGCGAAACGACCGGCACTACGGATGCGAGATCACCGAGTTCCACGCAAATCCTCGGTCGCCTCATCGGATTGATGAACCATAGGCCGGGAACAGTGAACCTATGAGCGAGCGAGAGAAGAGGGACCGGCCCGACGTCAGCGACGCAATGATCGCGCGAAGAGCGTTCGAAATTTCCCTCACGGACGACACGGGTACACCGGAAGAAAATTGGACGCGTGCAGAGCGTGAACTGCGCGCCGAACTCAACGCGTCCCAGTAAGGCCGGAGAAGCGACGCCGATCGTTTCTACGCCGCCGATAGCGCCGATCGGCAGCTTGTGTGCGAGGAGGGGTAACGCCAGATGCGCCGCCCCGTGCGTCGCCATATCGAGGCAGGCGCGCCCGCTCCCTCATTGCAGGGGCGGGACGGCGAGGCGGCGGCGGGCCCTCGATGCCGGCCGTGCTGCGGGTTGTGTGGCACGGCGTAGACGAGTAAGGTCGTTGCGTCTCCGCTGGCAGGCCGTTGAGCCGGCATTTCGATTGCGTCCGGGAAATGGGGTCTTTATGTCGGTGGGTCGTCTTGCCGCTGCTGTGCTGTTGCTCGCGCTCGTCGCAACGTCTGTCGCCAACGCCCGTCAATTGAGTGCTCAGCCTTCGGTGAAGGCCGCCAATTGCAAGGTCGTGGGTAAGGGGACTTCGTGGTCTTACCACCACCAGAAGGGCACGGCCTACACAGTGGAGGGCAACCGCGCGTCAGCCTGCGCGCTCGGGCTCAAGTGGCTCGTGCGGCTGACCACCACGCGCGGAGTGCCAAAGACTCCGCCGGGCTGGCAGTGCATCACCGCGACCGCCGTCGCTGGCCAGTGCGAGAACAAGGGCGGCGCGATCTTCGAGTGGACCGCGAAGCTGAAGTAGGCGGGGGCTTCCTTCGAGCTGGGCCGTCTGCGCCGTCGCGAGCGCGGTGATCCGGCTAGGGAGGATCGAGAGGTTTCGTCGATAACCTCTTTTGAGGTGGGCCCGGTTTCGTTCCGGGCGTGGGCAGCCACGGACGCTGTCGACGCGGGCGCACAGGCCTGGCAACGCGCTGGTGGCTTGCGTTGCGACGGTTGCGGCTCGTGGAGATACGCGCCTACCGCTCGACCGGGATGCAATCAGGCTGCGCACCTAGGCGACACCGGCTTCGACGGATGTGTCGGCGCACCGCTCACGTGCGGCGACCAGGCATCGGCCAGCCCTCCGTTGCCCTGGCCGCCAGAAGTCCCCTCGTGGGCCGGAGGAAGGTCCCCCGTCGTTCTGTTCTGGTGTGCGACCAGGCGTCACACCTACTACCATCGTTTGCTGAACAAGGCAGTACCGGCTCAGCTTCACCCCGAAGAATATGGCTCGCAACGGCATCGAGGGGCTATCCTTGGAGTATGAGCAACACGTTGCGCCTGACGATCGCCTTCGATGAACCTGACGAGGCTGGCTGGGTCGTGGCCCGCGTCATCGAGGTACCTGGAGCATTGAGCCAGGGACGCACACGCGAGGAAGCACGCGAGAGCGTCATCGACGCTCTTCGCCTCATGCTCACGCCGGATGACGATGATCCAGGCGTCCTGGATGAGCGGACCGAACCGCTTGACCTCACGATGGTCGCGTGAAGCTTAGGGATCTCGAGCGCCACCTACGGGAGCATGGAGCGACGAAGGTCGCCGAGGGCGCGAAGCACACGAAGTGGCGCTCAGTGGATCGGCTACGGGCGACGACTGTCCCACGGCACTCTGAGATCGGCCCGGGTCTTGTGCGTGCGATCTGCCGTCAACTCGAGATCCCTGCGCCCTGACCGCACGAGATCGGCGGAGGTGCGAAATCCTGCAGCTGGGGAAGCCTCCATCGAACGGGAGACGTCGACGTCACTCCGACCGCAGCAGCAAGGCCTGCTCACTGCGGTCCCACGGACAAAGCCGGCATATCGGAGCGACAGAGGTCACCCACGACTCTGTCGTATCGGGATCAGACGGATGCTTGAGAAAGGGACGTCACTCGAGGAGATCGCCGAGGGTCTGAACGACAGGGGGATACGAAAGCCACATGGTCAAGCCGCGTGGTCAGCCACCATCGTGCGGAAAGCGGTCGATTCGATCCGTTCGGAGGTTCCCTTCGCTGAGCCGGCCTGACCTCACTGCGCCGCCCAGCATGTGCGCGAAGGTTCATCGCCTGGGCTGCGACCAGGAGGTCACACCTACTAGCGTCGTCTACCAAACCAGGAGGTCGAAAGGGCACGTGTGTGCGGGACTGGACGCGGCAGCCGATCGAGACGGGCAGCACCGGGTTGCGGCAGGTGCTTGGCCGCGGCGACGGTTGGGCTCCGTAGATGCCCGCAAGCATCTCGCGCTGGCCGGTAGTTCAGTCCTGGTTGGGTGCGCCCGCGGCCTCGGAGGCCAGGGCAGAAACGCGACCCGGTGGATCACTCACGGGTACGCCTCCCTGCGGCGGTGGGACTGCCATGATGCGGCGGTGTCAGGCTCTTCTCTCGATGTTGCAGTCGTCGGCGCGGGCGTCGTAGGGCTCGCGATCGCGCGAGAGCTCGCCCGTCGCGGCGCCCGAGTGGCGGTGTTCGAGCGCAGCGGGATCGGCTCCGGCGCGTCGGGCGTTCAGCCCGGCGGCGTGCGTCGTCAGTGGGGCACACCTATCGCTTGCCGCCTGGCCGGCGAGTCGGCCGACTTCTACGCGGAAGCCGACGAGCATCTGCGGCCGAGTGTCTCTCTCGGCTTCAGGCGCTGCGGCTATCTCTTCCTCGCCCACGGGGAGGAGACACTGGCGCGCCTCACCGCGAACGTCGGCGTCCAGAACAAAGCGGGCGTCCCCTCTCGGATCGTGACGGCCTCCGAAGCCGCCGAGCTCGTTCCGGGGCTCGGGGTCGAGGGGATCTTCGGCGGAGCGTGGTGTGCAGAGGATGGTTACTTCGACCGCCCGCAAGGAGTGGTGGAGGCTTTCGCGACCGGGCTCGACATCCGCATTCAGGACGTTCTCTCCCTGGACGAGCTCGACGCAGGCTCCGTCGTCGTCGCGGCGGGCGCCGAGACGCCGCGGCTCGTCCCCGGCCTGCCGATCGTTCGCGAGGATCGCTATCTCTTCTACAGCGAGCCGATCGCTGAGCGGCTGCTCGAGCCGCTCGTCATCTCGGCCGAGCGGCACTTCGCTGCGAAGCAGCTCGGCAACGGTCGTGTTCTCGCATCCGACCTCGCCGCGCGCGGCGATGAAGCGCAGCAGCCGCAATGGCGTGCGCACGTCAAAGCGATGGTCGAGGAGCTGCTGCCGGTGCTCACCTACGTCTCGTTCCCGCTGTTCGTCCGCGGTGAGTACGACACGACGCCCGACCACCAACCGATCCTCGGGCAGGTCGACGAAGGGGTGTACGTCGCGGCCGGTTTCAGCGGGCACGGTTTCATGATCGCGCCCGCCGTTGCGCGGATCCTCGCGGACGTCGTCCTCGACGGTGAGTCTGATCCCGTGCTCGCCGTGCTCGACGCCGGCCGGTTCGCCGATAACCGCCTCGTGCCCGAGCCGCAGCTCGTCTAGATGTTCGCGCAACTCCTAGCCAACGGCCTCGTGACCGGCTCCGTGATCGCGATCGCCGCCGTCGGCGTCTCGATCGTCTACGCCATCCTCCGCCTCGTCAACTTCGCCTACGGCGACTTCATGGCGTTCGGTGCGCTCGCCGCCTATGCGTTCAACGGCCCGCTGAAGCTCGGTCTGGTCGTCTCGGCGGTGCTCGCGATGCTCGCGACCGCTGCACTTTCCCTGGCGCTCGACGTGGTGCTCTGGCGCCCGCTGCGCAGGCGCCGCGCCGGCTTCATGAGCCTCTTTCTCGCGTCGATCGGCCTCGCGCTCGTGCTTCGGCAGAGCCTCCTGCTCGCCTACGGCCCGCAACCGCAGACCTATCGCGTCGACCCGTACAAGGTGTACGTGCTGGGCAGCGTCCGTCTCTCGCAGGCGCAGGGGATCACGATCCTGGCCGCAGCGATCGTCATCGTGGCGCTCGGTCTCTTCCTCGCGCGCACGACACTCGGGCGGACGATGCGGGCGCTCTCAGATGACCGGACGCTCGCGGCCGTCGCAGGCATCGACGTCGGCCGCACGATCGCCTTCACCTGGATCCTCTCCGGGTTGCTGGCCGGCGTCGCAGGCATCCTCGCCGGTCTCGCCCAGACGACCTTCGACCCGAACTTCGGCTTCACCCTGCTCCTGCCGATCTTCGCCGCCGTCGTGCTCGGCGGCATCGGCAGTGCGTACGGCGCACTGGCCGGCGGTCTGACCCTCGGGATCGCGATGGAGCTCTCCACCTGGTCGCCGCTCTTCGGCGGCGTTAATCCCGTCTATAAGCCGGTGGTCGCCTTCGTCGTGCTCGCCGCGGGTCTGATGATCCGCCCGCAGGGGCTTTTCGGTCGGGCGCGGGTCCTGTGAGCGCCCTTGCAAGCGGCGAGTTCTGGGCGTTCGTCGGTGTTGTCGCCGGCATCTACACCATCCTGGCGCTCGGCCTCCAGCTCCAGTTCGGGCTGACGGGGCTGCTCAACTTCGGCCAGGTCGCGTTCATGGCGATCGGTGCGTACACGATGGCGATCCTCGTCGTCAAAGAGGGGCTGAGCATGTGGCTCGCCGCACCCGCCGCAATCGCGACCGCGGCCGCGGCTGGACTCCTGCTCGGTATCCCGTCGCTGCGGCTACGCGCGGACTACTTCGCGATCGTCACGATCGCGTTCAGCGAGATCGTGCGCTACGTCGCGACGAACGAGCAATCGCTCACCGGCGGTTCGCAGGGCACGATCGCGCTCGGGAGCGTCACGCAGGCCTCGCAGTACAACGCGCAGTGGGAGCGGTTCCAGGCGCGCGCCGGCGGCTGGCTGCACATCGGATCGAAAGACGTGACGATGCTCGTCCTCGTCTGGGCGGTAGCCCTCGTCCTGCTGACGCTGATGTGGCTCGCTGCACGCACACCATGGGGCCGTGTGCTGCGCGCCATCCGCGAGGACGAGGATGCGGCGGCGTCGCTTGGCAAGAACGTGCTCGCCTACAAGCTGCAGGTGCTCGCAATCGGCTCGGCATTCGCCGGCGTTGCC
>JACDGR010000229.1 GCA_013821525.1 Actinomycetota bacterium | reverse complement strand
GCCGGAGGCTGCTGCGTATTTCGTGCAGCAGGTCGCCGATGCAGTCGGCCCGGATGTGCCCGTCCACTACCACGGTCACGACGACTTCGGCCTCGCGACGGCTGGCGCCGTCGCCGCGGTCGGCGCCGGCGCAACCTGGCTGCACGGAACGGTCAACGGCATGGGCGAGCGTGGCGGCAACGCGAACCTGCCGGAGATCGCGCTCGCGCTCGAGGCGCTCTACGGCTACGGGACGTCGCTGAGACTCGAGGAGACCGTGCGCGTGAGCGCCCGGGTGCGCGAGATCTGCGGCTACGCGCTCGCCCCCTGGTCGGCGCTCGTCGGCGAGAACCTCTTTCGACGGGAGACGGGTGCGGTCGCGGCCCAGTTCCACGATCCGCCCGCTGTCGAGCCCTATTCCTCGGCGCTCGTCGGTGCAGAGCGCAGCATCGTCCTGGGCAAGAAGAGCGGTGTGGAGTCGATCCGGATCCGGGCTGAGGCCCTCGGGCTCGACCTCGACGACGCGGGCCGCCGAGCGCTGCTCGAGGACGTGAAGGCGCTGTCGATCCGCAAGCGCGGGCTCGTCGACGACGAAGAGTTCCGGTCGCTCGTCGCCTCGTACGTCCCGGGAGCCCCGGTCACGTGAGAGACGAGGAGAGCGTGCTCGAGGTACGTGGGCTCGGCCATCGGTACGGCGATGCGACGAGCGGTCATCACGCCATCGGGTCGCTGGACTTCGCAGTCCGGAGTGGGGAGTTCGTCTCGATCGTCGGCCCGTCGGGCAGCGGCAAGACGACGTTGCTGCGCATCGTCACCGGTCTGATGCGCCCCGGTCAGGGCTCGGTGGAAGTGGCCGGCCGTCCGGTCTCCGGCGGCGTTCCCGAGGACGTCGCAGTCGTCTTCCAGGACTACTCGCGATCGCTCTTCGCCTGGATGTCGGTTCGTCGCAACGTCGCGTTTCCCCTCCGCAACGCTCGTTGCTCGCGTGACGAGCGAACAGCCGAGAGCCTTGCCGCTGTCGGCCTGACGGACTTTGCCGGCAGGTACCCATGGCAGCTCTCCGGCGGGATGCAGCAGCGCGTCGCGATCGCGCGCGCACTCGCGTACCGGCCGAAGCTCCTCCTGATGGACGAGCCATTCGCCTCGGTCGATGCGCAAACGCGCGCCGACCTCGAAGACCTCGCGCTACAGGTGCACGAGCGATTCGGCACGACGATCCTCTTCGTCACGCACGATATCGACGAAAGCGTTTACCTCTCTGACCGGGTGCTCGTCCTGTCCTCGCCGCCGGCCCGACTGCTCGCGGACGTGCAGGTCGACCTGCCGCGACCGCGCGATCAGCTTGCGACGAGGCAGTTGCCGGAATTCGTGCGCTTGCGCGCCGAGGTCGCGGGCCTGCTCCTGCGGCAGCGAGACCCGCGCGACGAGACCGGCCCTGCGGTCGGGTCGGCGGAAGAGATGCCTGCATGGGCGTAGCGGCGTCGCGCCTCGGGGGTCTCGACGGCGTGCGCCTGGCGCGGCCGGTCGTGCGGACAGCACAGGGGCTCGTCGGCGGGATCGCGTTCTGCGCGCTCTGGCAGCTTCTCGCCGACCGCCACTTCGTGCTCGCGGTGTATTTCCCGACGGCGACGACGACGTTGCGCAGCTCATTCTTCCTGCTCGGCCACCGCGACTTCTGGGTCGCGATTCGCGACACGCTGCACGCCATGTTGGAAGGGCTCGCGATCTCGATCCTGATCGCGGTACCCGCCGGTGTGGCCGTGGGCCGCTCCGACCACGTCTATCGCATCACGCGAACGGTGATCGAGCTGCTGCGACCAATCTCTGCCGTCGCGTTGGCGCCGCTTGCGATCCTCGTCTTCAAGACCGGCATCAAACCGACCATCTTCCTCGTCGTCTGGACGAGCGTGTGGCCCATCCTCGTCAACACGATCTACGGGATGCGCGACCTCGATCCTGTTGCCTATGACACCGCTCGCTCGTTCGGCTTCGGCCGGCTCGCCATTCTCTTCCGCGTTGCGTTGCCGAACGCGGCGTCGTACGTCGTCACCGGCGTCAGGATCGCGATCAGCATCGCCCTCGCGGTCGCGATCGCGGGTGAGATCGTCGCGGGTGGGGGCCAGGGCATCGGCGGCTGGATCGGCAAGGAGAGCGCCTCGGGCTCGCTGGTCCCCGTCTACGCGGCGGCCGTCATCGTCGGGGCGATCGGCTACCTCATCAATCGCTTGCTCGAATTGGTCGAGCAGCGCGCCCTGCATTGGCACGAGTCCCTCCGGACGGAGCATGGACGGTGACTCACCGTGTTGCCGGCATCGCGCTTCGCTCGCTCGAGAGCCTGATCCTCGTCGTCGTCCTCGTCGGGCTCTGGCAGTGGTATACCGCGGCCCACCATCCTCTGTACTTCACCCCTCCGGGTGACATCTGGCGCACGATTCGCGAGCACTGGCTGAGCGGTCAGCCGAGCAAGCTCCGTACGGCAGTCGAACCGAGTTTGCGGCGTGTGCTCCTAGGGTGGCTGATCGCAGCCGTGGTCGGTGTGGCAGTCGGTGTCGCCATCGGCGCCACACGGTGGCTCGCGCCATACGTCGATCCACTCGTGCATTTCCTGCGCTCGCTGCCTCCGCCCGCGATCCTGCCGGTCTTCCTCGTGTTGTTCGGCATCGGCGACAGGATGAAGATCATCTTCATCGCGTTCGGGATCGTCTGGCCGATCCTGTTGAACACGATCCGGGGCGTCCGGTCGGTGCCGGTCCTGCAGCTCGAGACCGGCCGGGTATTCGGCGTCGGCCCGCTGCGTAGGCTGTTCCAGATCGTCTTGCCTGCTGCCGCGCCGCAGATCTTTGCCGGCCTGCGCATTGCGCTTTCGCTCGCGCTCGTGCTGATGGTGATCTCGGAGATGGTCGCGGCAAGTGGCGGCATCGGCTTCGAGATCCTGCAGGGGCAGGCTGCGTTCGACTTCCCCGGGATGTGGGCGGGGATCGTGGTCGTCGGCGTCGTCGGTCTGTTGCTGAACGGAGTGCTCTCTCTGGTCGAGGGTCGCGTTCTCGGCTGGCATCGCGGCGCCCGGGCGGCTGCCCAGTGAACACCTTTACCCCCCAAAGATCCCGCCAGCGGCGGATACACAACAGGAGGTTCAGCGCATGAAGGGAAGGAAGGCACTGCTCACCGCCGCCCTTGCGGTCGCGGCGGTCTCGGCCGCCATGGTCACGGCGGCCAACGCATCCTCGGTTCACCACTCGAGGGCGCTGGCAGACATCACGATCGCATCGCTCCCCGTGGCGGACAGCGCCCTCGCGCAAGTTGCCATGGACCGTGGCTACTTCACCCAGCGAGGTCTGAATGCGAAGTTCAGCATCGTCGCGACGGGTCCTGCGACCACGGCGGCAATCGTTTCCGGCTCCGCGCAGTTCTCGCAATCGAACTACGCCACGCTGATTCAGGCTCGCAGTCAGCGGGTTCCGGTCACGATCGTCACGGAGGCGGCACGCGCGGCCGCCGGCTTCACCGGTGTCTACGTCCTTCCCGACTCGTCCATCCAGTCGCCGAAGGATCTCGAGGGGAAGCGTGTCTCGACGTCGGTGCTCGGAGGGATCGGGCCCGTCCTGATCGACCGCTACCTGAAGTCGAAGGGCGTCGACTACACGAAGATCCAGTGGGTTCAGATGCCGTTCGGGAACATGGGTGCGGCGCTGCAGCAAAAGCAGATCGATGCAGCCTGGGTGGTCGAGCCGATCACGACTCAGCTCAAGGAGCAGTTGAACGCAAGGCAGGTGTTCGACATCTCCTCGGGCATCACCCAGAACGTCCCGTTCGCCGGCTGGGCGACGAACCAGAACTGGGCCAAGGCACATCCCGGCCTGGTGCGAGCATTCCAGCTCGCGATCCGCGACGCCGGCGCGTATGCCAAGGCTCACAAGGGGACAATCCGTAACGCCATCCCCGAGTACACGACGCTGAAGCAGGCTGACGTATCGAAGCTGCACCTCGAGGCATACCCGGACACGACGAGCGCAGCCGCGATCAAGCGTGTTGCGGACTACATGAAGGACACGGGCGCGCTGAGCACGACGTTCCACGTCCAGAACATGATCTGGCCCCAGCCGAAAGCCGGCGCCAAGTAGCAGCGGGCACGCGCCTCGTTGCGCGTGCGTGTTCGGTGAGACGGACGAAGGGGAGGGCTCCGCCTGGACGGAGCCTCCCCGGGCGACCTCAGGGCGTCGTGGGCTCGAGCGCACGAGCGATGATCGACTCGACCACATCCGATTTGGCGTCTGCGTAGCCCTGCACGGTCGGCCACGTTCGCGCGACGAGCCGCCGTTTCTCGGCCTCGTAGAGGTCGCGCTCGGTCGGTTCGGCGCGGAGCCGGTCGCGGAAGGCGAGCATCCGCTCGATCTCGCTGCTGCCGTAGGAGAACACGTGCAGGTTCGTCTCGACCTCGTGGCGGCGAAAGAGCCGGTGCTCGTGCCATTCGGGCTCGCGGAGGGCAAACACGAACCCGGCCGATTCGAGCCGCGGACGGTAGTCGCTCTCGACTGCAGCGTCGTCGACCCCCAGCAGGATGTCGATCTTCGGCTTCGCCGCGAGGCCGGGGATCGAGGTCGACCCGACGTGCTCGAGCAGCCGGACACGGCCGCCGAGCGCGTTGCGGATCACAGCGGCGAGCTCCTCATACCGAACCGGCCAGAGCGCGTCGTAGTCGGCAAGGAGGATCTCGAACACGCGGAGAAGCTACGCGCCCCGCTCAGGCCGAGCAAGCACGCGCTCCGAAGCGGCCGACGCGAGCGAGGCGGTCGTGTTCAGACTTGCGGAATGACCGAACAGCCAGAGAGCGGCGGCCACCTTGGTGTCCTGCACGGTGCAGCGCTGTACGTCGGTTCGCTGATCGGGCCTGGCGTGCTGCTCGTGCCCGCGCTCGCGGTGCAAGCCGCCGGCCCCGCGTCGGTGATCGGCTGGGCCGCGCTGCTCGTGCTCTCGGCGCCGCTCGCCTTCACCTTCGCGGCGCTCGGCGTGCGGATGCCCGTCTCCGGTGGTGTCGCCGAGTATGTCCGCGCCGGGTTCGGCCCGGCCGCGGGTGCGATCACGGGCGGCTGGTTCCTGACGGCGGTGGTGATCGGCGCGCCGGCGGTGTCGTTGATCGGCGGTCTCTACGTCGCAGACCTGACCGGATCCGGAACCGTCGTTGCAGCCTCCGTCGGCCTTGGCATCTTCGCAGTCGTGCTGGTCGCCAACATCTACGGTCTGCGCCTCTCCTCGCGTCTCCAGCTCGCCGCTGGTGCGACGTTGACGCTGCTGATCGCCGTCGCCGTTGCGTTCGCGCTGCCGTCACGCAGCGCGGACAATTGGCATCCGTTTGCCCCGCACGGTTGGCTCGCGGTCGGGACCGCGGCGAACATCCTGATCTGGCTGTTCGTCGGCTGGGAAGCGGTCGCCCAACTCGCCGGAGAGTTCGAGCAGCCCGAGACTCAGCTGCCGCGTGCGATGGCGTTCGCGTTCGGCATCGTGACCGTTCTCTACGTCGGTCTGGCGGTCGCAACGGTGGGAGTGACGTCGGGCTCGGCCTCGAAGGTGCCGCTTGCCGATCTGATGGCGGTCGGTTTCGGTGAGCCGGGGCGTCGCGCGACGACAGTCCTCGCCGTCGCGCTGACGATGGGCACGATGAACGTGTACCTCGCGGGGGCAGCGAAGCTGGCCGCGTCCCTCGCCGAGAGCGGCTCGCTGCCCGCGTGGCTGGGACGCGACGCGCACCGCAGCGTGCCGCGCCGGCCGCTGATCGTGATCGCAATCGTCGGGGTGGCTCTGCTCGTCGCGCTCCTCGCAGGGATCAGCAGCACGAGCGACCTCGTGCGCGCCACCTC
>JACDGR010000228.1 GCA_013821525.1 Actinomycetota bacterium | reverse complement strand
CTCCGGGGTGCTCGGGGCCTCGTTCTGCGTGATGGCGCTCTCGGCCGCCGTCTTCCTCGCCCTGTTCGGATTGCAGATCGCCGTAACGCCCAGGGGCCTCCGGCGGACTAGGGTTTTGGTCGACCAACCACGAAAGGAGCTGCTTTGATCCGCAAGCACACGCGCAGGGCCGCCAAGGCGGCGTTCGCGATCTCCCTCGGAGTCGCGATTGTCATCGGCTTGTTCGCCGCCGTCTTCGCCAAGCCGGCGAATTCGGCGGGCACGAAGGTCGTGATCGGCACCAAGAACTTCCCCGAGGAGTTCATCCTCGGACAGCTCTACAAGCAGGCGCTCGAGGCCAAGGGCTTCTCGGTCGGTTACAAGGAGAACATCGGATCGACCGAGCTCGTCCAGACCGCGCTCACGAGCGGCAAGATCAACTTCTATCCCGAGTACACGGGCGTGATCGTGCAGGACGTCTTCCACCACGCGCTCTCGGCGAAGACGGGCCAGGCCACCTGGCAGCTCGCGAAGCAGCTCGAGGCGGCGAAGGGCTACACCGTCCTGAAGCCGACGCCGTTCTTCGACACTGACGTCGTCGCAGTTACGAATGCGACTGCGAAGAAGTACGGGTTGAAGTCGGTCGGTGACCTGAAGAAGGTCGGCGCGTTCAAGCTCGGCGGCTTCCCCGAGTGCAAGACGCGCAACACCTGCTTCGTCGGCTACACGAAGCAGTACGGCCTGACGAAGGCGTCGTTCCTACCGCTCGCGGGCATCTCGGCGTACGCGGCGCTCGACGCGGGCAAGGTGCTCGCGGCCGACGTGTTCTCGACAGACCCCCCGCTCGGCAAGGGCTCGAAGTACACGGTCCTCAGCGACCCGAAGCACGTGACGGGCTTCCAGAACGTCGCCCCGATCGTCAAGACATCCGTCGCGACGTCTCTCGGCGCGAAGTTCACCGCCACGGTCAACGCGGTCTCGGCGAAGCTGAGCCAGAACGCGATCGTCGCGATGAACAAGGCCGTGATCGTCGACAAGCAGTCGGCAGCGAAGGTCGCCAAGGCCTTCCTGAAGGCGAACGGTCTCGCCTAGTTGACGCAGCACATTGTCGTACTCGGTGGAGGGTCGACCGGCGAGCATTTCGTCGGCGCCCTCCGCCGGCTCGACACCTCCTCGCAGGTGACGGTGATCGAGCGGCTTCTCGTCGGAGGCGAATGCTCGTACTGGGCATGCATGCCGACGAAGACGATGGTTCGCGCCCCGGAGCTCTACGCCGCGGCCGGCCATACCTTCGACGCGATCGACCCTGGTGCGCTCGACGTGCAGAAGGTCTTTGCATGGCGTGACGTCGTTGCAGAGCGCGACGACTCCTCGCAGGTCGAGTGGCTCGACTCGCAGAACGCTGAGCTCGTGCGCGGCGATGCCGCCGTCACTGCGCCGGGAGTGGTCACGGTCGACGGCCGGGAGTTGCGCTACGACCGGCTCGTGATCGCGACCGGCTCCTCGCCGGTGGTTCCGCCGATCGATGGCCTCGACGGGATCGACTACTGGACGAACCGCGAGGCGACAGAGACGACCGAGGTGCCGAAGCGGCTCGTCGTGCTCGGCGCCGGGCCCGTTGGCTGCGAGCTCGCACAGTTCTTCCAGCGAGTCGGCGCGCAGGTGACGCTGGTGCAGGGCGACACCCGGATCCTCTCGCGCGTCGACGCGGACGCGGCGGAGCTCGTCGCTGACGCCCTCGCGACCGAGGGCATCGACATCCGCGTCGGGGTGCAGGCGGTTCGTGCGGAGCGTGACGCGCTCTCGCTCAGCGATGGAAGCTCGGTCGCGTTCGATCAGCTGCTGATCGCCACCGGCCGTAAGCCGAACGTCGACGGGCTCGAGCCGCTTGGGCTGACGATCTCTCGTCGCGGCATCGAGGTCGACGAACGCATGCGCGCCGCCCAGGACGTGTGGGCGCTCGGGGACGTGACGGGAATCGCGCCCTTCACCCACGTCGGCAAGTACCACGCAAGGATCGCTGCTTACGACATGGACGGGCGCGAGGTGCGCGCCGACCATCGCGCGGTCCCCGCGACGATCTTCACCGACCCGCAGGTCGCCATGGTCGGCGACACGGATGGCGGAGTCAGCGCGCGCTGGGACCTCACCTCCGTCCCGCGCCTCTCGACCTACGAGCGCCCGAAGCGTCCGGGCTTCTTGAAGGTCGTCGCCGACCCGGAGCGCCGCGTCCTGAAGGGCGCGGTTGCCGTCGGGCCCGAAGCGGGCGAATGGTTGCAGCAGCTGACGCTCGCGATCCGCGCCGAGACCCCGATCGAGGTGCTGCTCGACGTGATCCAGCCCTACCCGACGTTCAGCGAGGCGGTCTTCCTCGCGCTGCGCGAGCTGAATCTCGACCTGTAGCCCTCACGGCTACTCAGGGAAGCTGTTCGCCGGTCAGCCGCGCGGCGCCCAGCGAGCCGACCAGCAACAGCGCTGCGAGCCCGACGAACCACGACGAGACCTCGCGCTTGACGGTGCGCTGGGCGATGCTCGAGCCGAGCTCCTTGTAGACCGCCTCGACCCTCTTCGCCGAGTTTGCGGTGTAGGTCGCCCCGTCGGTCTCCTTCGCGATCGCGGCCAGCGTGACCGGATCGGGGCGTACCGGGAGGCGCCGGCCGCCGTTGCCGCCGCCCCCACCCCCGAAGCCGCCGCCGAAGCCGTAGCCACCGAACGGCCCGAACCCGAGCGTCCCGTTCTTCGTGCCGAGCGCCACGGTAAAGACGCGGATCCCCGCGGCTTTCGCGCGAGCCGCGCCGTCGAGCGGAGTCAGCGTGCCGCGTGTCTGCGCGCCGTCCGAGAGCAGGACGATCGCGGCAGGCACCTTGCCGTCCTTACCTCGGGGCGCTCCCGCGAGCGCGGTTTGCGCGACGTGCACTGCCATGCCGAGGCCGTCGCCGATTGCCGTGCCTGCCTCGGGGGCGAGCAGGTCGATCCCCTCGTGCAGAATCGTCCGGTCGGTCGTCGGGATCACGAGCAGGTCGGGACTGGTGCTGAACGAGACGAGCCCGAGCTTCACGCCTTTGGGGACATTGTCCGCGAACGTCGCCATCGCCGACTGCGCGGCACCGAGCCGCGTCGGCTTGACATCCGACGCGCGCATCGAGCCTGAGACGTCGACGAGCAAGACGATCGTTGCCTTGTCGGAGGTCTCGCGCACCTTCGCGTTCGGCCGTGCGAGCGCCGCCGAAGCAGACGCGAGCGCGAGCAGGAAGAGCGCCAGCGGTAGCCAGCGCAGCGGGCGCCGTCGCGTGGTCGTCGCGACCGACGCCAGCAGGTCGATGTTCGTGAATGCGACTGTGTACCGCGCGCGACGGCGGTCGAAGACGAGTGCGAGCACGAGCACCGCAGGCACCAGCAGAAGGACGGGCAGGAGCCACGGGGAGGCGAAGGTCACGGCGCGCACTCCGCACCGACCTGCACGATGGCGTGCGCGTCGATCGACAGCCCATCGGTCGCAGCGGCGGTCGCAACCACTTGCTTGCCACGAACGATGTGCGTCACATGCACGAGCGCGTTACCTGGCACGCTCGGCGCCTGCTTGACGCGAAACGCGATCGCCTGCCACGAGCCGACGAGCTGCTCATCGGGCCGGCACGAGACGCGCGCCGAGCGGATCTGGCCCGGGCCGATCACAACGATGCGCGCGCGCAGCTCGAGCGCCGGCCCGACCGGGGTGACGCGCACCGACACGGTCGAGCGTCCACCGCCTCCCTGTGTCGGGATGCAGCCCAGGAGCGGCTGGAACACCTGAGCTGTCTTCGCTGTCGACACCGCGTGGAAGAGCGCGTACCGCGTCGTCGTGACGCCAGGCTGCACAGGTGCGCCAAGCCGCCCCTCGAAGCCGACCCTGACCGCGCGGGAGGACGCCTGCGCGTCGAGACCGCCGACGACGCTGCGGCCGCCGGGACAACTGAGGAGATAGGTCGCAGTCCCGCGCGCGGGCACGACCACCCATGGGCCGGGCACGCGAATGCACGACTGGATGCCGTGGCACTCGTTCGTCGCTCCGCCCGCGGGCGCGAGCGCGGCGGCAAAGGCGAGGGCTGCGACGAATGCCGTGAGCGCCGGCCTCATACGATCCTCCTGAACCAGATCCCCGAGAGCAGCGCGCCGGCGAGCATGAAGACGAGGCCACCGGCTGCCGCGACGGAGGTGATCTCGACCGACTTTCGCTGGTGGCCGACGCGGGAGCCGAGCTCCGAGTAGGTGCGCTTCGGGTCGACGGCCTGTGTGCCCGCGACGAAGAACCCGTTCGACGAGCGTGCAATCGTCTGCAGCACGGCCGGCTTGACCGGGACCTGGATCCGTTCCGTGAATCCGCCCTTGACGGGTTGCTGCACGATCCCGTCCGGGGTGCCGACCGAGACTGCCGTCACCGGTATGCCTGCCGCCTTCGCCTGCTGGGCCGCCTGCTGTGGCGTGACGCGGCCGGCCGTCTGCCCACCGTCGGAGAAGACGACGATCACCGCGGGCGGCCGCGTGCGCTTCTTCGTTCCAGGGACTGCCTTCGCGACAGCTACCGCACGCGAGACCGCATCTGCGAGCGCCGTACCCTGAGGGCCGGTACGTGCGCGATCGAGCACGGCCCGCACGCGCACCAGGTCGCTGGTCGGCGGCGAGGCGAGCGTCGTGTGATCCGAGAACGTGATCACCGACATCCGATAGCCCTTCGGCAGCTTGTCGACGTACCGCTTCGCGGCGGCCCGCGCGGCCGCGAGCCGTGTCGGAGGCGCGTCGTCTGAGGCCATGGAGCCCGAGATGTCGAGCACGATCACCACCGTCGCTTCCTGCTTCTTGGTGTTGATCGTCGCCTTCGGCCGCGCGAAACCGACGAGCAGCAGGGCGACACCGACGAGCAGCAGTCCGACGGGAAGGTGACGGCGCCAGGGCGAGGGACGGGCGACCATGTTCGGCAGGAGCGCCGGCGACGCCCAGCTGGCGGCGCGATCGTCGCGGCGCACGTCGAGCCAGAGGTACGCGGCAACGACGACCGGCACCGCGAGCAGGCCGAAGAGGAGGAGCGGCGCGGAGAAGCTCAACGCGTCCGCCGACCTCGACGCAGGAACGCGGTCAGTGGGCGCAGCCAGTCGCCGTCGGTCGAGAGTGCGACGTGCCCGACGCCGGCCGAGGCCAGGCTTGCCGAGAGCGCGCGGCGCTCGTCGGTGGCCGCAGCCGCAAAGCGCTCGCGCAGCCGACGGTCGCTCGTGTCGACGCGCAGGTGACGTCCCGTCTCCGGATCGACGAGGCGCAACTCGCCGACATCCGCGAGCTCCTGCTCGCGCGGGTCGCGCACCTCGACTGCGAGCACGGTGTGCCGACCCGCCAGCCGCAGCAGCGGCAGCCGCCAGTCGGGTGAGCCGCGGAAATCGGAGACGACGATCACGAGCGAGCGCTGGGTCGCGACCCGGTCGGCGAGCTCCAGCGCTCCCTGCAGCGACCCGTTGCCGCCGGGCGGCAGGTCGCGGAGGAGCCGCAGCGTCTCGAGCAGGGCTCGCCGTCCCTGCCGCGGGCGCTCGACCTGCGCCTCCTCGCCGAATGCGATCGTGCCGAGCCGGTTGCCACGGCGGGTCGCCGCATAGCCGACGGCGACTGCGACGCCCTCCGCAACATCGGCCTTGCGGCGCTCACCCGTGCCGAACGCCATCGAGGCCGACGCGTCGAGCACGAGCCACGTGACGAGCACGCGCTCTGCAAGCTCAACCCGCACGTGCGGGATTCCGGTACGCGCGGTGACATTCCACTCGATCCGGCGCACGTCGTCGCCCGGCTCGTATGGGCGCACCTGCCACAACTCGCTCCCGACTCCGGCGAAGGCCGAGCGATAGTCGCCGGCGAGCTGGCCATCGACCCGGCGCCC